>NZ_JBEZHK010000028.1:0-110826 GCF_040650555.1 Streptomyces sp. NPDC048664
CACCGTCCAGGGTGAGGGTGTCCTCGAAGGAGAAGGTGCGTTCCGCGGCCGCGTGGGCGAACTCGACGTTCTCCTTGAGCGCCGCCAACTCCCTGTGGCTGCTCGCGTCGACCGACTCCCCGATCCGCTCCAGCGCCGCGGGGTCGTCGTCCACGGCCCGGTACTCGTGCAGCAGCCGCACCCGGGAGGAGTCCTCACCGAGCGGCTCGACGATCCAGGCGCCGCCGAGGCCGGCGAGCGGCGGCTCGGTGTGCAGCTCCTGGAAGTTGATGCGCAGCGCGGCCGGCTCGACGATCCGGCGCAGCGGCCGGCTGCGCGGCACGCCGTCCTCGACGCAGTCGATCCGCAGGCGCTGCTCGCCCTCGGGGGCGGGCTCGTGGTCGACGGCGATGACGGAGTCGAAGATCCGCGGCCAGTTGTCCACCTCGGCGAGCAGCCGGTGGACGGTGTCCGCCGGTGCCTTGATCTCGGTCTCGTGCGCGACCTGGCGCTGTCCGGAATCTCGCATGTCTGCTGTCTCCTCGTCGACGAACGTGTTCATGGGACGAAAGGGCCGCTGCCGGTGGGGGAATCCCGGCAGCGGCCCTCGTGTGCGGGTGTGGGTGGTGTGCCTCGTGGGCGCTACGACCTGGGGTGCGAGGTCACTCGCCCGCGGCGCGGGTGTGGACGACGCGGTAGGTGTTCTCGTCCTGCCAGGTCTGCAGGGCGGCGACCCGCGCGTCCACCTTGCGGCGCTCCTCGCTGCGCTCGGCGTCCGGCTGGGCGCGGAAGGCGTCGTAGGCCTCCTTGCTGTCCCACTGGGAGTAGACGACGACGAACTTGCCCTCGATGCCGCGGGCGCGCAGGCCGCGCAGGACGGTGTGGGTGCGGTAGCCGGGGACGTCGACGAGCCACTCCTGACCGGTGCCGAGCGCGTCGACCAGGTCCTCCTGGTCCGCCTCCTGCACACCGAAGAGCTCGATGGAGGTGTAGTCGTCGCGCTTCGGCGAGATCTCGGTGGCGTCGGCGTCCTTCTGCTGGGTGAACGCGATCTCGTTCTGCAGCAGCCGGATGGAGGTGGTGATCTCCCCGAACAGGGGAAGGGTGCGGTGCTTGAACTCCTCGCCGGCGTAGCGGACCTCCAGGTCCTCGGTGCTGCGCCACTGGATGAAGTTGGCGGTGCCCGGCTTGTCCTGTCCGGCGTGGACGGTGCTGGAGATCCAGCCCTCGTAGGCCGCGGAGTCGACGATCTCGCGCATGGCGGCCAGCAGCTTCTCCTGCTTCTCGGGAGCGTCGGTCGTGAACAGGTTGAGGACGGTCAGGTGCTCGCCGTCGGCTGCGATCTTCGGCATTCGCTCGTCTCTTCCATTCGGTCCATTGAGGGAAAGTGCGATACCTGAAGATCCTGACAACGCGGTGCGGGGATATGAAGACCCCCTCTGTTCATGACTTACGGCGTCTTCGACAAGGATTCGAGGGGCGCGTCAGAGCCTCCCGCAAACTTTGTCAGGGATGTGAAAAGCGCCTATGGCCGGCGGCTCCCGCGAACGCATGCTCAAGCAATGCATCCAGTACCGGAACCACGTGAGATAAGCGCCCTGCTGGATCGTTATCTCGTCGGTCTCGACGACGACGACGTCAACGACACCTGGGCGCGGGGGCTGTTCACCAAGGACGCCCGGGTCGAGTTCCCGATGAGCGTGCACGAGGGCCTCGACGGGCTCGCGGACTACCACCGCGAGGCGCTGTCCGCCTTCGCCGCCACCCAGCACCTGGGCTCACCGGCGGTCGTCGAGATCGACGAGGACGGCGAGCGCGCGGTGCTGCGCGCGAACCTGGTCTCCACGCACGTGCACCACGACGCCTCGGCCGCCGAACCGCTCTTCCAGGCGGGGACCCTGGCCACCGGTCAGGCCCGGCGCACCGCCGAGGGCTGGCGGCTGTCGTCGCTCGCACTGCGCGTCCTGTGGACCCGCGGCGCCCCGCCCCGGTCGGGGGAGGCGGCGGCGTGACCACGCTCGCGGCCGTGTCGAAGCAGGACATGAACCTGGCGGTGATGTTCGCCGACATCGCCCTGGTGCTGCTCGTGGGCGCCGGTCTGGGCAGGCTCGCCCAGCGGGTGAAGCAGCCCGTCGTGGTCGGTGAGATCCTCGCGGGCATCCTGCTCGGCCCCAGCGTGCTGGGCCTGCTGCCGGGCCATCTGACGCCCCGGGTGTTCCCGCCCGAGGTCAGGACGCTGCTGTCCGCGGTCTCGCAGGTCGGCCTGGTCCTGTTCATGTTCGTGGTCGGCTGGGAGTTCGAGAAGCGGCTGGTCCGCCCGCACGCCCGGCTCGCCGCGGGGGTCTCCCTGTCCTCGATCGCCGTGGCCTTCGGGCTCGGGGTCGCGCTCGCCACCGTCCTGTACCCCGAGCACTCCTCGGTGGGCGGACACCACATCCCGTTCTCGGCGTTCGCCACCTTCCTGGGCACCGCCATGTCGGTGACCGCCTTCCCCGTCCTGGCCCGCATCCTGACCGAGCACAAGCTGCTGGGGAGCCGGGTCGGCTCGCTGTCCCTGGCCAGCGCCGCCATCGACGACCTGCTCGCCTGGTGCCTGCTCGCCTATGTGTCGGCCCTGGTCAGCGCGCACGGCGACTACTCCGACCTCGCCGCCATCGGCGCCTGGAGCGTGCTCTACGTCGCCGGGATGCTGCTGGTCGTCAGGCCCCTGGTGGCCAGGCTGATGTGGCGATGGGCCGCCGCCGAGCGCTGGCCCGCGCTGCTGTCCGTGCTGTGCGCGGGCGCCCTGGGCTCGGCGTGGCTGACGACCTGGATCGGCATCCACGCCATCTTCGGTGCGTTCTTCTTCGGCTTCGTCATGCCCAGGGAACCGGCCATGGTGCTGGCCCAGCACGTGCGCAAGCCCCTGGACAACATCAGCGCCGTGCTGCTGCCGGTCTTCTTCATCATCACCGGGCTCGGGGTGGACCTCGGTGCGCTCAGCGGCACCGACTACCTGGCGCTCGGCGCGATCGTCGTCGTCGCCTGCGCCGGAAAGCTGATCGGCGCCATCGTGCCCGCCCGGCTGGCCGGTCTGTCCTGGCGCGAGGCCAAGGACCTGGGCCTGCTGATGAACACCCGGGGCCTGACCGAGCTCATCATCCTCAACGCCGCCGTCAGCCTGGGCGTCCTGGACGGCCGGATGTTCACCATGCTGGTGATCATGGCCCTGGTCACCACGGCGATGGCGGGTCCGCTGCTCTCCTCGCGCTCGCGCCGACCTCAGGCCGCCGAGGCCGTCGAGGACGCCGCGTCCACCGGCGTGGAGCCTGCTGCCCAGACCACCGGTCCCGTCGCCGGCGCCGGCCGGCCGGGCACCTGACCAGGAGGCCGTCGTGCTCCCCACCTCACAGGACACCCCGACCACGTCCATGGAACACCTGCGGCCGCCGGAGCCGATCGACGGACGCGCGCTGCGCACCGCGTGCGGCTACTTCGCCACCGGCGTCACCGTCATCACCTCCGGCGACGGCGTGGAGGACGCGGGGACCACGGTGAACTCCTTCACCTCGGTCTCCCTGGATCCGCCGCTGGTGCTCGTCTGCCTGCACGAGAAGTCCCGGCTGCTGCCGGTGGTGCGGGACGCCCGGGGCTTCGTCGTGAACTTCCTGACGAAACGCCAGGAGTCCGTCGCCTGGGCGTTCTCCGGCCGGCAGACCGCGCGCCTGGACGAGATACCGCACCACCGCTCCGTCCAGGGCCTGCCGGTGCTCAGCGAGGCCCTCGCCCACCTGGAGTGCAGGCTGTCCGCCGAGTACGACGGCGGTGACCACAGCATCCTGATAGGCGAGGTCGTCGGGCTCGGCACCCCGACGGCCGAAGAGAACCCGCTGATCTTCTTCCAGGGCGCCATGCGCGAACTGGACGAGTCCCCGGCGGGCCGCCGTGGTTGAGGCGGCGCGGTGTCAGGCCCGGCGCCCGACCGCCTGGTCCTCGCCGGCGTCGAAGGCCTGGCGCGCCTCCTCCACCAGGGGAAGGTGGCCCAGCGACCATTCGGAGAGCTGGGCGAAGATCGGCGCCAGGCTGCGGCCCAGCTCGCTGATCTCGTACTCCACCCGGGGCGGCACCTCGGGGTAGTACGTGCGGATCACCAGCCCGTCCCGCTCCAGCTGGCGCAGACGCTGCGTCAGCACCTTGGCCGTGATGCTGCCGATGTTGCGGTGCAGCTCGACGAAGCGCTGCCTGCCGAACTCGTGGAGCGTCCACAGGATCGGGGTCGTCCAGCGGCTGAACACGATGTCCAGGACGGGCGCGATCGGACACGCCTGCTCCGCCTCACCGGCCGCCGGATGTGCGAGAGCCGTCGCGCCCCCGCCCACGGCGGGACTCCTGTCCCTGTCCACAGCGCTCCTCATCAGTGCGCTCCCCTTCCCGATAGTCACTTTCCTCTAGGTACCTACTTTACCCAGGATGCTAGCTTCCTGGAAGCCAGCACGACCCGCTCGATCCGGCTCCCGTCCGCTGCATCGCTCCTTCCGCTCCACCACCCCGTCTCTTCCACCTCGTGCTCATAGGAGTGGCATGTCCATCCACGAGTCCCCCCTCAAGAACGCGTCGGCGGGCACGCCGCCGGGCACCGCCCCCCAGCGACCCGGGCTCATCCTGGCCTTCCTGTGCCTGGCCGGCTTCATGACCTTCCTCGACGTCTCGATCGTCAACGTCGCCCTGCCGACCATCGAGAACGAACTCGGCATCTCCCAGACCGCCCTGCAGTACGTGGTCACGACCTACGGCATGGTCCTGGGCGGCTTCCTGCTGCTGACGGGCCGCCTCGCGGACTCCTTCGGCCGCCGCCGGATGCTCCAGACCGGTCTGGTCCTGTTCGCCCTGTCCTCGCTGGTCGCCGGTGTGGCCCAGGACGCGGTCATGCTGATCGTCACCCGCGGTGCCCAGGGTCTGGGCGCGGCCTTCATCGCCACGGCCGCCCTCAGCCTGCTGACCAACAACTTCGAGGAGGGCGCCGCCCGCAACAAGGCGCTCGGAGCCTGGGGCGCGCTCAGCGGTCTCGCCGCCGTCGCCGGTGTCACCCTCGGCGGTCTGCTCACCGACGGGCCCGGCTGGCGCTGGATCTTCTTCATCAACGTGCCGATCGGCCTGATCCTCGCCCTGACCGCCCCGCTCGTCGTCGCCGAGTCCCGCTCCAGCGAGCAGCGCCGGTCCTTCGACGTCGCCGGTGCCGTCGTCCTCACCGCGGGCCTCGTCCTGCTGATCTTCAGCCTCGGTGAGACGGTCTCCGACGGCGACATCCCCGCCGTCCGGGTCTACGGGGGCTTCGCCCTGGCCGCCGTGCTGATCGCCTCGTTCATCCTGATCGAGCGCCGCACCCAGAACCCGCTGGTCCCGCTCGGCATCTTCCGCCGCCCCTCGCTGCGCGCCGCGAACGTCATCGCCGTCCTGTTGCTGGGCACCTGCGTCACCCTGTTCTTCTTCGCCAGCCTCTTCATGCAGCAGGTGCTGAACTACTCCGCGGTGAAGACCGGCTTCGCCTACGTGCCGCTGGCCGTGCTCACCGCCGTGGGCGCCGGTGTCGCCTCCCAGGTCGTCACCAAGGTCGCCGCCAAGCCGGTGCTGATGGTCGGTCTCGCGCTCGCCACCGCCGGCATGCTGCTGCTGTGGCGCGCCCCGCACGACGCGTCCTACCTCACGGACGTGCTGCCCGCCTTCGCCCTGATGGGCCTCGGTCTCGGCGCCTCCTTCGTGCCGGTGCAGGTGTCCGCCTTCGCGGGCAGCGAGGAGCGGGAGCAGGGCCTGGCGGCCGGTCTCATCAACACCGCCCAGGAGATGGGCGGCGCGCTCGGCCTCGCCGTCGCAGCCACCTTCGCCTTCCGCCGCATCCCCGAGCTCACGGCCTGGGCGCACGGCGACCCGAACCTGGTCGTGATCGCCCGCACCAAGGTCTTCCACGACGCCTTCCTCACCGGCGGCCTGTTCGCCGCGGCGGGCTTCCTGGTCACCCTGGTCCTGCTGCCGATGACCAAGCCCGCCGAGCAGCCCGCGGCCGACACGGCCAAGGCCTGAAAGAACGGACCCGGTCATGACCCAGCCGCTGCTCCTGTCCGCCACGGCCGAGGACTTCCTCGCCGAGAACCACCTGTGCACCCTGACCACCCTGCGCCCGGACGGCACCCCGCACGTCGCGCCCGTCCGCTTCACCTGGGACGGCGAGGCGGGCCTGGCCCGGGTCATGACCACGGTGACGCGCCGCAAGGCGCGCAACCTGCTGGCCGGGGGCGGTGCCGGCCGGGCCGCCGTCTGCCAGGTGGTCGGCGGGCGCTGGATCACCCTGGAGGGGCCGGCGGCCGTCGTGACCGATCCGGCCCGGGTGGCGGAGGGCGTCCGCCGCTACGCCAAGCGGTACTGGTCCCCGCCGCCGCAGCCGCCCGGTCTCGCCGTCGTCGAGATCCGCGTCGAACGGGTCATGGGCCTGTACTGAGCCCGCCGCGATCGAGCGGCCAGCCGCAAAGAGGGTGCCGGAACGCTTCCGGCACCCTCTTTGCACTGCGCCCGTCGAGCCACCCAAGCATTGACGAACTTGTCAGAGTCCTGTATTCGCGGCCGTTCAGTATCCCCAGCCCCCTCGGAATAATGAGAGAAACGCCAGCGGGAGAGGGAACATGGACACGTTCGATGCCGATGTGATTATTTCCGGGGCAGGCCCCTCGGGGCTCATGCTCGCCGGAGAACTTCGTCTCCAGGGTATTTCCGTCATCGTACTCGACCGGCTCGCCGAGCCGATGCAGCAGTCGCGCGCCCTGGGATTCTCGGCCCGTACGATCGAGGAATTCGGTCAGCGCGGCCTGCTCTCGGAATTCGGCGACATGGAGACTATTCCGGTCGGTCATTTCGGCGGACTGCCCATCGACTACCGCATCATCGAGGGCGGCAATTTCGGTGTCCGCGGAGTTCCGCAGTCGCGGACCGAGGCCATCATCGACAAGTGGGCCACCGGCCTCGGCGCCGACATCCGCCGCGGCCACGAACTCGTGGGCATGGCCCAGGACGAGGACGGCGTACGGGTCGAGGTCGCGGAGCCGGACGGCGTCCGCACGCTGCGCGCCGCCTACCTGGTCGGCTGCGACGGCGCGCGCAGCACCGTGCGGCGGCTGGCCGGCATCGACTTCCCCGGGGCGAGCGCCACCATCGAGATGAAGATGGCCGACGTCGCCGGAGTGCAGCTGAGGCTGCGTCCGACCGGGGAGGTCGGCGAGTCCGGCATGGTGGTCGTGCTGCCGCTCGGCCCGGGCGCCACCCGCGTGGTCGTCTTCGAGCGCGGTGCCGGCGTCCGCCCCACCCAGGAGCCGCCCACCTTCGACGAGGTGGCCTCCGCCTTCCAGCGCGTCACCGGCGAGGACATCTCCGGCGCCACCCCGCTGTGGACCAGCTACTTCACCGACGCCAGCCGCCAGGCCGCCTCCTACCGCGCCGGCCGGGTCTTCCTCGCCGGCGACGCCGCCCACATCCATCTGCCGATCGGCGCCCAGGGCATCAGCGCGGGCGTGGGCGACGTGGTCAACCTCGGCTGGAAGCTGGCCGCCGCACTGCGGGGCCACGCGCCCGAGGGCCTGCTGGACACCTACCACGCCGAACGCCACCCGGTCGGCGCCCGGATCGTCTTCAACACCCTCGTCCAGCGCACCCTCTACCTCGGCGGCCCCGAGGCCCAGCCGCTGCGCGACCTGTTCGCCGAGCTGGTCCAGATCGAGGAGGTGCGGCTGCACCTCGTCGGCCTGGTCACCGGCCTCGACATCACCTACGGCGCCGCGCCCGGCGACCACCCGCTGCTCGGCCACCGGCTGCCCGACCAGGAGCTCGTCGTCGGCGACTCGGGCACCACGACGTACGAACTCCTGCGCACCGGCCGTCCGCTCCTGCTCGACCTGCACGACGACGCCGCCCTGCGTGAGGCCGCGGCCGGCTGGGCGGACCGGGTCGACATCGTCACCGCCCGCCGCGCCGACGCGGACGCCCCCTCGGCCTCCCTCCTGGTCCGCCCCGACGGCTACGTCGCCTGGGCGAGCGCCGACGGCTCCCCCGCCGACGTGACCGAGGCCCTCACCCAGTGGTTCGGCGCCCCGCGCCAGGGCCGCTGAAGCCCGTCGTCCGTCCATCCGCCAGACGTCCGCAAGCACGTCAGAAATGGTCACAAGAGAAGGAGCGCGGTCTTGCCCACCAAGGCTGAGGCAGTGAAAGAGGCCCCCAAGGCCGCTGAGCCGACCGAGTGCGACGTCGTCATCCTCGGATCGGGCCTCGCCGGCTCGATCATGGGATCGATACTGGCGCGTCAGGGCGTCGACGTGGTGCTCATAGACGCCGGCCAGCATCCCCGGTTCGCGGTCGGCGAGTCCCAGAACCCGCAGCTCGTCGAGTGGCTGCACATCCTGGCCGTCCGCTACGACGTCCCCGAGATCAAGCACATGCTGGACGTCAAGGCGATCACCGAGCACATGGGCCCGCACCACGGCCGCAAGCAGAGCTTCGGTTTCGTCACCCACCGGCCGAACCGCGAGCCGGACCCGAGGGAGGCGACGATGTTCGTCATCCCGAAGATGCTCACCGAGGCCATCCACCTCTACCGCCAGGACACCGACTCGTACTACCTGAACGTCGCCGCCAAGTACGGCTGCACCCTGCGCCAGAACTGGTTCGCGACCGACCTCGACTTCGACGACGACGGTGTCACGGTCACCGGCAGGAACGGCGAGGTGTTCCGCGGCAAGTACCTCATCGACGCCAGCGGCTTCCGCTCCCCGCTCGCCGAGAAGTTCGACCTGCGGGAGAGCCCCTCGCGGCTCAAGCACCACGCGCGCTCGCTCTTCACGCACTACGTCGGCGTCAAGCCGTACGACGAGGTGTGCAACTACCCGGAGGCGCTCAAGCCCCCGGCCGAGTCGCCCTTCCACGGCGGCACCCTGCACCACTGCATCGAGCGCGGCTGGTTCTGGATCATCCCCTTCGACAACTACAAGGACTCCAGGAACCCGGTCTGCAGCGTCGGCCTCACCTTCGACGAGCGGCTGTACCCCAAGCCGAAGGACATGACGCCGGAGGAGGAGTTCAACAAGTACCTCGACATGTACCCGGCGGTGAAGCGCCAGTTCGAGGGGGCCAAGCGGGTCCGGGAGTGGGTGTCGACGGACCGCATCCAGTACTCCTCCAAGCGCACCGTCGGCGACCGCTGGTGCCTGATGTCGCACGCCGCGGGATTCGTCGACCCGCTGTACTCCCGCGGTCTGTCCAACACCTTCGAGGTCGTGGACGCGCTGGCCTGGCGCCTGCTGGACGCCCTGCGCGAGAACGACTTCTCCCAGGAGCGCTTCGCCTACGTCGAGCAGCTGGAGCAGGGTCTGCTCGACCACAACGACAAGATCGTCAACAGCTCGTACATCGCCTTCAGCCACTTCCGGCTGTGGAACGCGGTGTTCCGGGTCTGGGCCTGCTTCACCACGCCGGCCACCATGCGGCAGATCATGGCCCGGCAGAACTTCCAGATCGACGGGGACGACCGCCACTTCAAGGAGATGGAGAACGCCCCCTACCCGGGCCTGTGGTGGCCGGACAGCCACAGCTTCAAGCACCTGTTCGAGCTCACCACCGAGACCTGCGAGCGCTACGAGGCGGGCGAGATCGACGGCGACAAGGCCGCCGACATCGTCTTCGACGCCATCCGCGACTGCGAGTCGGTGAACACGCCGTTCGGCTGGAAGGACGGCGAGGAGCACCGCTTCTACCGGGCCACCACCCCCACGATGATGAAGTTCATGTGGTGGGCCAACACGAGCGGCCCCAAGGAGATGCGGGACCTGGGCCGGGCCTTCCTCAAGGGCGCGGTCAAGCAGGGCCTGCAGGGCCGCAAGGTGTCGTAGCCCGACACCCCTCGAACCCGGTGCCGGGCCCACACCCCCCTCGGGGCCCGGCACCGCACCGTTGCCCACCCTTCTTCTCACGCATGGGACCACCGTGATCAATCGCCGAACCCTGATAGGCGCGGGCACCGCGGCCATCGGCGCCGCCGTCCTGCGCACCACCCCCGTCGCGGCCGAGACCGCGACCGACATCCCCGCAGCCGCCACGGCGAGCGTGCCGTGGAACAAGCTCGCGGGCGGCCTCAAGGGCCGACTGGTGCAGCCCAGCGACGCGGGCTACGCCGTGGCCAAGCAGCTGGAGCTCGGCCAGTTCGACTCCGCCAACCCGCGCGCCATCGCGTACTGCACGAGCTCCGCCGACGTCGCCACGGCCCTGCGCTTCGCCCAGGACAACGGCGTACGCATCGCGGTGCGCAGCGGCGGCCACAGCTACGGCGGCTACTCCACCACCTCCGGCCTGGTCATCGACGTCTCCCGGCTCAACGCCGTCACCGTCGGCAACGGCACCGTCGACATGGGCCCGGGCGCCAAGAACGTGGAGATCCTCAACGCGCTCGCCCCGCACGGACTCGTGGTCAGCGAGGGCGGCTGCCCCACCGTCTCGGCGGGCGGCTTCCTCCAGGGCGGTGGCTTCGGCTTCCTCACCCGCCCGCTCGGCATGGCGTGCGACGCGCTCACCTCGGCCGAGGTCGTGCTCGCGGACGGCCGGGTGGTCACCGCGTCGGCGAACTCCCACTGCGACCTGTTCTGGGCGCTGCGCGGCGGTGGCGGCGGCAACTTCGGCGTCGTCACCCGCTACACGGTCACCCCGCACGCCGGCGACCAGATGGCCATCAGCAACCTGATCTTCCCCTACGACCGCGCGGCCGACGTGCTGCACGGGGTCAACCAGTGGCTGGTGGACGCGCCGCGCACCATCGGCGGCGGCGCCTACCTGGTCCAGCCCGACGCGGCCCCCGGCACCGTGCCGGCGCTCAACGTCATGCTGGCCTCACGCGGCACACCCGCCGAGCGGGACGCGGAGGCCGCGCGGCTGCTGTCGCTGACCGGCGCGGCGAGTGCCCGGCAGGACGCGGTGCTGACGTACCAGCAGCTGATGATGATGATCTTCGGTTGCAGCACCCTGACCCAGGACCAGTGCCAGCGCGAGGGCAAGTCCCCGAGCGGGGTGCTGACCCGGCCCGCCTTCGGCCTGGAGCGCACCCGGCTGGGCCGCGTGCCGTACTCGGCGAGCGGCTGGGCGGACGTGATGACCGCGTTCGACGCCGCGCGCAGGACCGGCCAGTCCCGCTACCTCGACTTCCACTTCTTCGGCGGCGCGGCCAACGACCCGGCCCGCACGGACACCGCCTACGTCCACCGGGACTCGCTGTTCTCCGTGAACTACCGGGCCCTGGTCAACGACCCGGCGCAGGCCACCGCGGAGAACACGGCCGCCGCGACCAGCTGGGTGAACAACGGCTTCTCGGTCATCGACCCGCTGTCCAACGGCGAGACCTACCAGAACTGGATGGACCCGCAGCTCCCGGACTGGCGCAGGGCCTACTACGCCGAGAACTACGCCCGCCTGGTCGCGGTCAAGTCGAAGTACGACCCGCACCGCACCTTCCGCTTCGCCCAGGGCGTCGGTGCCTGACGCGATGGACGCCCCGCCGCCGAGGGGCCGCCGCGCCGAGCGCCGGCTGCCCCTCGGCGGCGGTCCGTCAGGGCCGGCGGCCGTACCAGCCCACCAGGCGGTCGATGGCCGGGGCGTCCTCGGGCACCTCGACCACGGGCCCGAACGGCACCTGTCCGCCACGGGGTTCGGCGGGCACCGCCCGCTTCATGTTGGCGAGCGGCGCGGCCAGCATCGCGGGGTCCCACTCCGGGGACTGGCCGGTGGCCTTGGCCAGGTCCCAGGTGTGGAGCACGAACTCGTTGGTGTAGATCACGGCGGCGACGGCGCCCGGGACCGGGCCCCAGGGCAGCTGGATCATGCGGCCGAGGACCGCGGGGTCCGACCACACGGTGTCGAACTCCTTCGTCGACCGGGCCCACGCGGCGGCCCAGTCGCCGTCGGCGACGTCGTCGGCGAAGTGCGGAACGCTCATGAAGGAGCCGCCCGCGCCCAGCACGGTGAGCCGGCGCAGCACCGACACCAGGTGGTTGGCCATGTCGCGGACCGAGTAGTCGGGGCAGGGCGTCGTGACGTCGTACTGGTCGGGGCGCACCCCGGCGAGGGTGGTGCCGACGAGCTCGACGGCCTTGAAGAATCCCGCGCGCGGGTCGTTTCCGGCGGGTCCGGGAGAGGCGATGTTCTCATTCGCAGTCATGTCACCAGCTTCCCGATCAAAGAGGCCATCTTGTGGCCTATTACAGAGAACGACGAGAAATGAAGGCTGACCGACTGGTTGCCGCCCTGCTGCTGATCCAGGCGCGCGGGCGGGTGACGGTACGTGAGGTGGCGCGGGAGCTGGAGGTGTCCGAGAGGACCGCCCGCCGCGATCTGGAGGCCCTGGCCACCGCCGGGGTGCCCGTCTACTCCCAGCGCGGCCGGGGCGGCGGCTGGAGCCTGGTGGGCGGTGCGCGCACCGACCTGACCGGTTTCACCTCCCGTGAGATCGGGGCGCTGTTCCTGGCGGCGGGACCGCTCTCGGCCTCCCCCGAACTGCGTTCGGCGCTGCGCAAGTTGACCCGGGCGGTCCCCGCACCGATGCGGCCGCACGCGGAGGCCGCGGCCCGGGCGGTGGCGGTCGACCCGGTGGACTGGTCGCGCACCGAGGCGGACACCGGGGGGCCGCACCGGCATGTACTGGAGCGGGCGGTCCTGGACGGCGAGCGGGTCCGCCTGGGGCTGGGCGCGACCGAGCGGACGGTGCATCCGCTGGGCCTGGCCGCCAAGGCGGGCCGCTGGTATCTCGTCGCCGGCACGGACGAGGGCACGCTGTGCGCGTACCGGCTGAGCCGGATCGCGCGGGTGGAGCCGACCGGGCAGCCGGCGATCCGCCCGGAGGGATTCGACCTGGCCGCGGCCTGGCGGGAGTTGGTGGCGCGCGAGGAGCGGCGGATGGCGGCCGTCACGGTCCACGCCCGGGCCACCTCGGACGTACTGCCCTCGCTACGCAGGCTGTTCGGCGGCCGCCTGCGCGTGGGCGCAGAACTGCCCGGCGACAAGGTCGAGTTCATCGCCGCTGGGTCTTCCTTACCGGCGCTGGTCGGGCAGTTGGCCGGCTTCGGCGGCCAGGTGGAGGTGCTCGGCCCGCCTGAGGCCAGGCGGTCCCTCGCGCGCCTCGGCCGGGCGCTGTCCTCGGCACACGACAGTGAGTACCACGAGGAGAGTCACTTTCTTCTAGGTACCTACTATTCCGAAGATGCTAGCGTCGCCGACGGAACGGGGGAGACGGCTTCGACAGCGCACGCGACCGCCCGAACGACCTGACTCTGCGCCCCGCCCCACCCGACGTCCCGACGACCCGGCGTCGACCGCGCAGAACCACCGAGACCACCGAGTACCACCCAGATCACCGAGAACCACTGGAGGAGCTGATCATGATCGCTGTCACCGGAGCCACCGGAAACGTGGGTCGACCGCTGATCGCCGCACTGGCCGCCGCGGGCGAGGAGGTCGTGGCCGTCTCACGGCGCCCCCTGTCCTCCAGCTATCCGGAGGGCGTGCGCCACGCGCAGGCCGACCTGGCCGACTTCGCGAACATGGGCCCCGTCCTGAAGGGCGCCGACGCCCTCTTCCTCCTGCTGGCGGGCGAGCTCAACGGCCCCGGACAGAGCGCGACGACCCTGCTGGACGTCGCCCGGGACGCCGGGATCAAGCGCGTCGTCCTGCTGTCCTCCCAGATCAACGGAACCCGCCCGGACGCCCTCTCGCACGTCCGGCTGGGCGAGTTCGAGGCGGCCGTCCGCTCCTCCGGCCTCGACCACACCGTCCTGCGGCCGGGCGCCTTCGCCTCCAACGCCTTCGCCTGGGCGGAGTCGATCCGCTCCCAGCGCGCGGTGATGGCGCCGTTCGGCGATGTGGCGCTGCCCGTCGTGGACCCGGCCGACGTCGCGGAGATGGCCGCGGCGGCGCTGCGCGAGGACGGCCACTCGGGCCGCACCTACCAGCTCACCGGCCCGGAGGCGGTCAGCCCGCGGCAGCAGACCGCGGCGATCGCCGAGGTGCTGGGCGAGGAGGTGGAGTTCACCGAGCTCACCCGTGAGCAGGCCCGCGCCCACCTGTCCCGGTTCATGCCCGAGGCCGTCCTCGACGGCACCCTGGACATCCTCGGCGCTCCGCTGCCCGAGGAGCAGAAGGTCAGCGGGGACATCGAGAAGGTCCTGGGCCGTCCGGCCCGCCCCTTCACCGAGTGGGTCGCCCGCCACCTGCCGGCCTTCCAGTGAGACCTGCCCCGGGCGCACCGGACGCCGGGTGCGCCCGGGGCAGCACCATCGGCCGCTGAGCCGGGGCCCGCAGACCCCATGTCTGCAGGGCGAAGGGCCGCCCCTTCTCCTCCCCCTCGATCAGGGGCACGTCCAGCAGTCTGAATCCCGCCCTGGTGGCCACGGCGACGCTCGCGGCGTTCTCGGCCTCCAGCTCCAGGACCGCCTGCGCGGCGCCCAGTTGCCCGAAGGCGTGGGCGGCCATCACGCGCACCGCCCGGACGGCCAGCCCCCGGCCGCGGTGCGCCGGGCCGATCGCGTAGCCGATCTCCGCGCCCTGGGGGGCGCGCCGCAGCATCACCTCGCCGAGTGGCGCGCGGCCGTCCACGGTGACGGCGAGCAGGAGGGCCGTGCCCTCCGCCCGCAACCGCCGGTCCCGGTCCAGGCGGGCGCGAGCGGCCGCCTCGTCGAAGGGCGAGACGATCGGCGTCCAGTACGCGATGTCGGGATGGTCGAACAGGGCCGGCATGGCGGCCAGGTCGGCCTCCGTCCAGTCGCGCAGGACGAGGCCTTCTCCGGTGAGCTCGATCCGCTCGGGAAAGGGCGACGGGGTGCCGCTCATGCTGCCGTTCCTCCCTCGCCCGGCCCGTGACATCACTCACGGACCAGGTCGGCCGTACCGTCCGAGGTCCGTGTGATCCCCGCGACTTCGAGCACAGCGAGGGTTACTGAAGATCGTTTCCCCCGCTCGGAGCGATTATTTCCCACCGCCCTGGTCGGCGCCGCATCGGCCCAGGACCCGGCGAGGACGAGCCGGCTTCCCCACATGGCGATGCGAGGCAGCAGGCTGGCGCCTCCCTCGTTCACGTTGATGAGGTGCGAGACCATCGACAGGACCGAAGAGCTGCAAGCCGGTTGGTCTCTCCACTCACGAGCCGGGACGGGGTGGCGCAACTACCCCCGCCTCGGGTGGACTTCCTGTTCTGCCAGAGCCTGCCGGTTGAGGGGGAGGGCCTGGGCGGGACCGCAGATGAACGCTCATGGGCGACGTGGCCGGCGTCGTAGCCCCAGTTCGGCCACCGCCCATGCCCCGCCCTGCAGGCCTACACCGGGAGCCGACCTCCGCAGGCCAGGCACCCAAGTTCAGTACGCGATGGATTCAGTACACAGTGCATTCAATACACTGTGTATCGTGAGTCCGTGAGTCCACCAGACGCCGTGCCCGGACCAGAGACCCGCCCACCCCGCCACCGGGCGCACACCCGTGCGCGGCTGCTGGCGTCGGCTGAACGCGTCATCGTGGAGCGCGGCTACGCCCAGACGACGATCGAGGACCTCTGTACCGCGGCGGGGTACACGCGAGGCGCGTTCTACTCCAACTTCCGCAGCAAGGACGACCTGGTACTCGCGCTCTTCGACAGCCACTCGGCAGACCGTCTCGACCAGTTGGAGCGGCTGCTCGAAGGGCCCGGGGCAGCCTCGGCCGAAGGGGTGGCCCGGGCGTTGCTGGAGGTCAACCCGCTGGAGCGGAACTGGATCCTGCTGTTCCTGGAGTTCCGCATCCACGCCGCCCGCGATCCGCGGCTCGCCGCCGAGCTGGATGAACACGACCGAGCCCTCCGGGACTCACTGGCGGAGCTGCTCCAGCGGTGCTGTCCCGCGGTGGCCCGAGGGGTCGCGCCCGTCGGCGGTGTCGCGGCCACCCTGCTGGCCGTCCGTGAGGGCATCCTCGCGCGGACGGCGGGTGAGGGACCGGGTGCGCCGGAAGCGCTGGACGCCGCTGTCGCGACGCTCTCGGCGATTCTGCCCGCACTCGGCATCGTGCTGACCCCCGCGGCCCCGGAGCCGGAGTCATAGGACACGCGGGCATCGCCCTGCACACGGATTTGCGTCAGGGGCACCGGTCACGGGCCGGCGCCCGGTTCCCCCACCTTCCGCGAGGGATCACATCATGCACGGCACGCCTCCCCATCCGGACGCCCGGCGGGCAGATTCCCGGCGCTGGAAAGCGCTGATAGTCATCGCGCTGGCTCAGCTGATGGTCGTCCTCGACACCACGGTCGTCAACATCTCCCTGCCGTCGGCACAGCACGATCTCGGCATCTCCGACGGCAACCGCCAGTGGGTCATCACCGCCTACTCGCTGGCGTTCGGCGGACTGCTGCTGTTCGGCGGCCGCATTGCCGACCTTGCCGGGCGGCGCCGTATGTTCGTCATCGGCCTCATCGGCTTCGCGGGAGCCTCCGCGCTGGGCGGTGCGGCGGTCGGCACAGCCACCCTGCTGGCGGCACGCGCGCTGCAGGGGGTGTTCGGGGCTCTGCTGGCGCCGGCCGCCCTGTCCCTGCTGTCCGTGACGTTCAGCGAACCGAAAGAGCGTGCCAAGGCGTTCGGCATCTACGGCGCCGTCTCCGGTGGCGGCGGCGCCCTCGGGCTGATCCTCGGCGGAGTACTCACCCAGTATCTGAGCTGGCGCTGGGCGCTGTACGTCAACATCCCCTTCGCGGTCGCGGGGATCGTCGGCGCCCTGACAGTGGTCCGCGAACCCGATGAGCGGCCCCAGCGGTCCCGGCTGGACATCCCCGGAGTCCTGCTGGCGACCGGTGGCCTGGTCCTGCTCGTCCTCGGCTTCTCACGGGCCGAGACACACGGGTGGCGCGCGCACGACACCGTGCTGCTGCTGGTCGGCGCGGTGCTCCTGCTCGCCGTCTTCGTCCTGGTCGAGAGCAGGGTCGCTACGCCGCTGCTCCCCCTGCGGGTCGTCACCGACCGCAACCGCGGCGGGGTCTACCTCTCGCTCGGCCTGTCGGTCATCGGAATGTTCGGCCTCTTCCTCTTCCTGACCTACTACCTGCAGGTCGTGAAGGGGTACACGCCCCTCGTCACCGGGCTCGCCTTCCTCCCGATGATCCTGGGCATGGTCACCGGGTCCACCCAGATCGGCTCCCGGCTGATGAACGTGCTTCCGCCCCGGCTGCTGATGGGGACCGGTTTCCTGGTCTCCGCCCTCGGCATCCTGCTCCTGACTCAGCTCAAGGTCGAAAGCTCCTACGCCGCCGTGGTGCTGCCCGCACAGGTCCTGCTCGGGCTCGGCATGGGCACGGCCTTCATGCCCGCGACGAGTCTGGCCACGCACCGCGTGCAGCCGCGGGACGCCGGTGTGGCATCCGCCATGGTCTCCACCTCGCAGCAGGTCGGCGGATCGATCGGGACCGCGCTGCTGAACACCGTCGCGAGCAGTGCGGGCCACCACTGGGCCGCCCGGCATCTTCAGCAGGCCAGGTCCCTCGGCAAAGCGGGCTACGCCAACCATGCCGCCGTCCACGGGTACACGGTCGCGAGCTGGTGGGCCGTGTCGATCCTCGGCATCGCCGCGCTGGCAGCCTTCACCCTCATCCAAAGTCCCAACCAGGACGCCGACCCATCCGCCGCGGCCGACACGGAGAAGACGACAGCGCCCGTCCTGCACGGCTGAGACAGGTTGAAGGGGTTCCTCCCGGTGGCCCGGGAGGAACCCCTTCAGCGTGACACTCCCACCAGTCAGGCGGAGGTGAAGACCGCCTTCATCACCGACCCGTCGGACACCCGGGCCAGCGCCTCGGCATGGTCGCTCAGCGGGAACACCGTCACCAGCCGGGCAAGTTCGAAGCGCGCCGTCAATGCCGGCAGAAGCCTCACGTACTCGACCAGGTGGGCTCCGGAGAACGCCCAGGAGCCGATCACGTCCAGCTGCCGGTAGACGATCTGGTGCGGGTTGAGCACCGTGTCACCGGCGTCCGTGTACTGGCCGATCACCAGGTAGGAGCCCCCGCGCCGGGCCAGGGACAGCCCCTGGGCCACCGCTGCGGGCACTCCCGCGCATTCGATCACCAGATCGGCGCCCTGGCCACCGGTCGCCTCCAGCACCTCGGCCAGCGCATCCTGGGGCGCTGCCGCGCCGGCGATGTCGATGTGCACGTCGCCGATGCCGGCCTCGGCCGCCAGCCGCAGCCGCTCGGCCGGGCCGCCCATGATGATCACCTTGCCAGCGCCGGAGAGCTGGGCCAGTGCCGCGGCGGCGAGGCCAACGGGCCCGCTGCCCTGGACCACGACCGTCTCGCCCAGCCGGACCGGCCGGCGCTCGTGGAGCGCGTGCACCACCGTCGGACCGGCACACGCCAGGGACATCGCGGCCAGCTGATCGACCCGCGGGTCGAGTCTGACGACCGTGGTCCCCGGGCGCAGCACGATGTGCTCGGCCCAGGCCCCGGAAAGGGCCGGCTCCTCCGTCGTGGAGCGGTTCACGCCGTAGGTGCGGCGCTGCTCGCACAGCGTCGGCTCCCGGTACTGCCGGCAGGGCCCGCAGACGCCGCAGGCGATGGAGGACGCCCACATCACCGCATCACCCACCCGCAGCGGCAGGCCGGCTGCGTCCACGCTGGTGCCGGGATCCAGCTCGTGCACCACGCCCAGACCTTCGTGGCCGAGCACCAGCGGAATGGGCACCGCCAGGTGGCCTTTCTGAAGGTGCAGGTCGGTTCCGCACACCCCGCCGTAACTGCAGGCCACCACCAGCCCGCCCGCAGGGGCCTGCGGGAGGTCGAACTCCCTTAGTTTCAGGGGCTGCTCGAACTCCTCCAGGACCAGGGCACGGGACCCCCGTACGGGTCGCGCGGTCACCGTACGGCTCCGTCGAGGGATGCGAGGAACGGTTCCTCAAGGGGCACCAGCGGCCGGGTGTCGCGCAGGACCACGTGTTCCGGGCGTGGTACACCGGCCCAGCTCGGCAGGTTCGTCGTGTCGTTGTAGGTCGCGATGAGCAGCCGGCGCGGAAACGGGGACATGTTCGGAGCCGAACCGTGCACGATCTCCGGGGAGAAGAAGACCAGCGAGCCGGCCGGGCCCTTGGGGCTGGTCATGCCCTGGGTGCCCACCAGGTGGGCGAGTTGCTCTGCGGTGAGCGCGATGTCGTCCGGGTCGAGGTGCAGCTCGGACTTGGCCCCCTCGCGGCGGTCGTCACGCACCAGGCCGGCGCAGTGGGAGCCGGGGATGAAGATGACCGGGCCGTTGAACTCGTCCACGTCATCGAGGAAGACGCCGACGTTGATCTGGCGCGGGGCAGGCAGATTGTCGGCGATCCGCCAGGCGACGTAGTCCTGGTGCCACGACCATCGCTCGCCACCGAAGGCCGGCTTGGCGTTGATCTTGAACTGGTACGGGTAGACGTCCCCGGTCAGCAGCCGTCTGACCGGTCCCAGGACCCGGGGGTCGCGGAGCAGCGCGGCGTACTCCGGCTGGCGCTGATGGGAGGCGTAGACGGCCCGCACCGCGAGACCGTCGTCCTCGGTGATCCGCTGAGGTCCGGGGACCTCGCAGTCACGCTCGAACGCCAGACACAGGGCCGCCACTTCGGCGGCGGTCAGGGCAGACTCCACCAGGAGGAAACCGTCCTCGTGGTAGCGGTTGAGCTGTTCCTCGCTAATCAATTCTTTGCTTCTCTCGCTGTGTGACGAATGTATCCGGCGCAGTGGGCACTCAGCCCATGAAGTTGCCGCCGTCGACGATCAGTTGCTGGCCGGTGAGATAGCGGCTGCGGTCGGTCACCAGGAATTCGAGGGCGTCGGCGACGTCCGTCACCGTGCCGATCCGGCCGAGCGGAATCTGGCTCTGGACGCGCCTGCGTGGCTCCGGTTCGTCCAGCCGGTAGCGCTCGACGACCTCGGGTGTGTCGGTGAAGCCGGGGATCAGCGCATTGACCCGGACCGCCGGCGCGAGTTCCAGCGCCAGACACCGGGTGAGCTGAAGCAGCCCGGCCTTGCTGGCGCAGTAGTTGGCCCCGTTCGGACGCGGTCGGATGGCAGTGGTCGCCCCGATGTTCACGATCGATCCGCGCCCTGCGGCCATCATCGCCGGGGCCAGCGCCTTGGTGAGGTGGAACGGCCCGGACAGGTTGGTGGCGATCACTTGGTCCCAGTCCTCGTCGGTCAGCTCCGAGAAGGGCCGGTCCCGGTTGACACCGGCGTTGTTCACCAGGACGTGCGGTGCGCCGTGGGCGGCGAGGATGCGCTCGCAGCCCGCCCGGACCTCGGCCGGACGGGTCAGGTCGATCCGTACGGCTTCTATGCCGTCCCCGCCCTGCCCGGCGGCCGCGCGGGCCGCCCGCTCATCGCCCCGGTAGAGGGCGAGGACGTGGTGGCCGAGGGCGCTGAGCCGCCTGGACAGCTCCAGTCCGATGCCGCGGGTGCCGCCGCTCACCACTGCCGTACGGGCGGCCATCTCAGAACGGCCGGTCACCGGCGATGGCCGCACGGTCCACGACACGACGGTGGGGGTAGTAGTCGGAGGTGGCGTAGTGCTGCACCGCGCGGTTGTCCCAGAACACCACGTCTCCCGGCTGCCAGCGGAAACGAACCTGATACTCGGGGTACTGGACCTGCCGGAACAGGTAGCGCAGCAGTTCCTCGCTCTCCGCGGGCTCCAGCCCCTCGATGTGTGTGGTGAAGATGGAAGTGACGAAGAGGCTCTTGCGCCCTGTCCGCGGGTGGGTCCGTACCACGGGATGCGCGACAGGCGGGAACAACTCCTGGAAGTGACTGCGCTGTTCGTCCGTCAGCAGGTCGCGGTAGTTCGCCGACGGTGTGAAGTCGTGCACCGCCCGCAGACCCTCCAGACGGCTCTTCACCTCGTCGGGCAGGTTGTCGTAGGCGGCGCCGGTGTCGGCGAAGAGCGTGTCGCCCCCGGCCTCGGGCATCTCCACCATCCGCAGCACCGCACCGAGCGGCGGGCGGGGGATCCAGGGGAAGTCGTGGTGCCAGACGTTCTCGAAGCCGGGGTTGGCAGCCCCCTTCTCCAGACGGACGACGTCCTGGGAGGCACCCTTGGGCAGGAACGGATGCTGGTCGATCTCGCCCCAGTTGGCGGCGAAGGCCCGCTGCTGCTCGTGGGTGAGTTCCTGCCCGCGGAAGAACAGGACCTTCCACTCCAGCAGGGCGCGGTCCAGTTCCTCGAAGAGCTCGGGGGTCAGCGGTTCGGACAGGTCCAGCCCCTCGATCTCAGCACCCAGCAGTGGGCCGTGGGGGCGCACCGAGAAGAGCCGGGACGGTCCGCCCTGCCGGACTTCGGCGAGGCGCCGGAGCGACCTCGGCCCGTGGTGGTCCTCGCGGCCGTCGATTCCGTGCCGCACCAGCGCGCGGATGCGTGCCAGTTCTTCCTGGACGTCCTTCGCTGCTTCGTCGCTCAGCTTGGTGCTCATGTGGTTTCTGCTCCGATCGGTCTGTCGGTCGGGTGATGGTCGATGTGGTCCAGGCACTCCTTGCGGGTGCCGGCGTGGCGGACGACGGCCCAGCCGGCGGGCACGTCGGCGAAGGCCGGCCACAGCGAGCGGTGGCCTTTCCCGTCTGCCAGGACCAGGTAGGTCCCGTTCGGGTCGTCGAAGGGGTTCGGCACGGTTCAGCTCCCCACGAAGTCGCGGCCGAGGGAGGTTTTGTGCAGGTGGTCGGCGAGTACGGGCCCTAGTTGCGCGAGGGCTTCGGGCGCGGTCATGCGGTGATGGGTCACGGTCACGTCATGCGTGTGGATCTCGCCGTCCACGTACGCCTGCCAGGCACGGGGGGAGGTGCGCCCGGCCTCGTAGGGGTCGGCCGGGTCGGACAGCGCGGCGGTGAAGAAGAGCAGGTCGCCCTGGAAGCGGCCGGGTGTGAAGGAGGTCATCAGATGCAGGTCGTGCAGGAAGATCTCGTGCAGACGCCCGGCCGGCACCCCGTCCGGCATCTGGTCGGCGCCGCCGAACACGAGGCTGACGAAGGTGCGTTCGTCGATCTCGGGCGCCGGTCCCGTGCCGCTGGGGCAGGGGTAGGAGTCCAGGACGGAAAGCAGCGCGACCCGTTCGCCCACGGTCTGGAGGGCGGTCGCCGCGGCATGCGCCACGAGCCCGCCGAAGGACCAGCCGAGAAGGTGGTAGGGCCCGGTGGGCTGTACGGCGCGGATCTGCTCCAGATAGGCGGAGGCCATCTCCTGGACGCTGCCGGGCATCCGGCCAAGGTCCGTGAGCCCGTGCGCCTGGAGCCCGTACACCGGCTGATCGGGGCCGAGGTGGCGGAGCAGGCCCTGGTAGGACCAGCTGATGCCGGCGGCGGGAGGGAAGCAGAACAGCGGCGGGCGGCCCCCCTGCCGGCGCAGTGGCAGCAGCGGCGCCAGAGATCCCTCGTCCGGTGCCGCAGCGGTCATCCGGTTGTCCAGCGCCGCCACCGTCGGGGCCTCGAACAGGTCCCGGACGCTCAGTTCCACCCGGAAGTCGGCTCGGATTCGGGCTAGCAGCCGGGCCGCCAGCATCGAGTGACCGCCGAGTCGGAAGAAGTCGTCCTCCACGCCGACCCGGGCCACTCCCAGCACCTCGGCGAAGTGCGTCGCCAGGACCTTCTCCCGCGCGGTGCGCGGGGCACGGGTGGAGGCGGCCGCGGTGAAGTCGGGTCGGGGCAGGGCCCGGCGGTCGAGCTTGCCGTTGGGGGTCAGCGGGAAGGTGTCGAGCACAACCACGGCGGCGGGCACCATGTGCCTGGGCAGCCGCTCTGCCACATGCGCGTGGACGGCCGCCGGAGCCGGTGCTTCCCTGCCCCGCGCCACCACATAGGCGACCAGACAAGCGGCCCCCGAGGGATCTTCACGGACGACGACCTCGGCCTGGTCGACGCCCGGACAGCCCGCCACGGCGTTCCTGACCTCCCCCGGCTCGATCCGGATGCCCCTGATCTTGACCTGGTGGTCGGTACGGCCCAGGTACTCCAGATCGCCGCCGGGGAGGCGGCGGACAAGGTCGCCCGTGCGGTACATCCGGCTTCCGGGCTCGCCGAAGGGATCGGCCACGAAGCGTTCGGCCGTCAGAGCCGGGCGGTTGAGGTAACCGTGGGCGAGTGCCGAGCCGGCCAGGTACAGCTCACCCGCAACGCCTGGTGGCGTCGGACGCAGACCGCTGTCCAGGACATACCCGGACACGTTGGGGATGGGCCGCCCGATCGGCACCGGGTCGGGCCAGTCGGCGGGGTCGGCCGCCAGGGTGTGGGCGGTGGCCAGGTGGGTCTCGGAGGGGCCGTAGTGGTTGTGCAGTCGCCGGTTCGGTACCCGGCGGCAGAACTCCCGGATGGCGCGGCTCGGCACGAGGGCCTCGCCTCCCTGGGCGAGCACCCGCAGCGCGGGCAGGTCACGATCCCGTGCGCCTGCGGCCTCGCAGACGGCCTCAATCACCAAGTGGGGTGCGAAGAGTTCGTTGATTTGCTGTTCGTCCAGCCACTCCACCAGGCGGTCCGGGTCGCGTCGGACGTCGTCGTCCGGGATGACCAGGGTCTTGCCGAAGAGCAGGGCCGAGGTGACCTCCTGCACTGACACGTCGAAGCTGAGTGCGGTGAACTGGGCCGTCCTGGTGCCGGGGACGTGCGGGAGGTCGTCGTCATGCCACCTGAGCAGGTTGACCAGGGAGCTGGTGGGCATCACCACACCCTTGGGGGTCCCTGTGGTGCCCGACGTGTAGATGACGTACGCGGTGTGCCACGGCTTCAGCCGGCCGAGCCTGTCCTGGTCGCGCACCGCGGCGCCGGACTGGCGACGGAGTGCCTCGAAGGTCTCGGGTCCGTCGAGCACCAGGGTGCGGACGCCCGTCTCGGGCAGGCCGGGGAGAACCTGTGTGGTGGTGAGCAGCAGCGCGGGCGCGGAGTCCTGCAGCATGAAGGCGATCCGCTCCGCCGGGTACTCCGGGTCGACGGGAAGGTAGCCGGCTCCGGCCTTCAGGATGGCCAGCAAGGCAACGACCATGTCAGCCGACCGGGACGCCGCCAGGGCCACGATTCGGTCCGGACCGGCGCCTTCGGCGATCAGCAGCCGGGCGAGGCGGTTCGACGCGAGGTCGAGGTCCCGGTAGGTCACGGCACGCCTGTCGCAGTCCAGCACGGCTGTCGCCGTGGGGGTGCGTGCCACCTGGGCGGCGAACAGTTCGGGCAGCGTGGATGCGTGATACTTGACGCGGTTGGCACGGGACTCGGCGAGCAGTTCGGCGCGCTCCTCCTCGGTGGCCAGGTCGATCAGACCGACTGCTCTCTGCTGGGTGTTGGGCGCGGTGAATTCCCTGAGCAGCGCAAGGAAGCGGCGGTGGTGGGCAGCCAGCTCTTGAGGCCGGTACAGCTCGGGATTGCCGACCAGGTCGATCCGCAGTCCGCGGCCGTCGGAGCGGTCGTAGGCCGTGACGGAGAGGTCGTCGACCAGCCCCTGGGTGAGGTTGTGCGCGTGGGCCCGGTGCCCGGCGAACTCCAGGTCGTAGTCGAAGGACATGATGTTGACTTGGGGGGCCGTCAGGAAGCTCTCCTGGGGCTGGAGCCCGAAGGAACGGGAGAGGGACTCCCCCCGGTGGCGCTGGTGCCGAAGCAGCAGGCGGAACTCCCTGGAGACCTTGCGTATCAGGTCGAGTACCGACTCCTCCGGGCGCACTTCCACGTGCAGCGGCAGGGCGTTGGAGAGCATGACCGGCACCGTGCGGAGTTCGGCGTCGGGCCGGGCCGTCACCGGCAGGGTGAGGACCACGTGCCGCTCCCCTGTCATCTTGTGCAGGTAAGTGGCGGTGGCGGCGATCAACAGCACCGACCAGTGTGTGCGCGCCTGCCGCGCCGCGGTACGGAGCAGGGTCGTCTCTGCCGGGGCGAGCCGCCCCGTCTCGGTCAAGTTGCGGTCCGGTGTGCCGGACGGGGTTCCGGCCAGCCTGGTCGGCCTGAGTTGCTCGGCGGACCGGCCGGCCCAGTGGGCCTGGTCGGCCGCACACGCGTCCGACCGCTCGTACCGACGCTCGTTCTCCAGAAGGGTGCGCAGGCTGCCATACGCTTCCGGAACCGGGTCGCGGCCCTTGACGGCGGCGCTGTAGAGCTCGGCGACCCTGAGGGAGATCAGTGCGCCGCTGTGCCCGTCAGCCACGATGTGATGAGCGCTCAGGTACCAGACGAAGTGTTCGGGACCGATCCGGAACAGGGCGTACGAGAAGAGGGGCCCGGTGGACAGTGACAGCCGGCGGGAAAGGTCTGCGTGCATCCATGCCTTGGCCGCCGCCGTGGGATCGTCCTCGGCGCTGACGTCGAGAACGGGGAAGATCCAGTCGTCGCCGAGGTCGGGGGTCTGCCAGGGCACGCCTTCGCTTTCACCGAACCGGACCCGGAAGGGTTCGGCCTCGGCGATGGTCCGCCGGAGTGCGGCTTCGAATCTTTCCGTGTCGATGGGGCCACGAATCTCCAGATACTCACCGATACGAGACTGCCGCTCTTTTGGGTTCAGCTGCTCGGCGAGCCATATCTCGTGCTGGGCAACCGAAAGCGGCAGACGAGTGCCGTCCAATCTTTTCCCCCCGTAAATCACGTTGTGCGGATAACTCAAAGAATAGACGGCACCACTAAACTGCCCCATACGCCGGACCGTTCGCACTTCATGCGACGGACAGCGCATTTGCCACACTTATGGCATACGTCACACACGATCGGCCCGTCGCGCAGGGGCTCAAATCAAGGTGAGAGAAGCGCCAAATCTCGGCAAAAGGAACGTTGTGACCTTGCGTGGGGCCCGGCGTGCTGTGGAAGATCAGCCGTTGGCGGGACTGACCATCTCGCCGTCACGGAAGAACGTCACGGGGGGCGCAATTGAAATTCCACATTCTCGGTCCAATCGAGATTTCGGCGGCCGACGGCTCGACCTCTCCGGGCCCAGGCGCCCTCAAACAGCGAGCGCTGTTGGCACTGCTGTGTCTGAACGCCGAGCGAGTCGTCTCCGCCCAGCAGTTGACCGGCCTCGTCTGGCCGGACAGCCCACCACGCACCGCGGCCACCGCTCTGCAGGTCTACGTGTCCAGGCTGCGCAAACACCTGTCAGCGCTGGGCGCGGACCCGGGCGTCCTGACAACGCGGGCCCCCGGCTACCTCCTCGACCTGGGGCAGCGCCATGAACTTGACCTGCATCGCTTCGAGTCGACGGTGGCCAGGGCCCACGGGCTGAGAACCGTCGGGCGGATGGCGGAGGCCTCGGAACTACTGGCCTCCGCCATCGCCCTGTGGCGCGGGCCGGCGCTCGCCGACGTCCGCGGCCTGCCCATGCTGGACGACCTTGGCCGCCAGCTGGACGAGAAACGGAATTCCGCCCACGAACTGCGGGTGGAAACGGAACTCCGGCTCGGCCATAACTCCTGGGTGATCAGCGAGACCTACGGTCTGATCGCGGACCAGCCGCTATGGGAGAACCTCTATCTCTATCTGCTGGTGGCTCTCTATCGGAGCGGCCGCACCGCCGATGCACTCGGCGTCTACAACACCCTGCGGAACAAACTCGTCGAAGGGCTGGGCATGGAACCGAGTCTGCGGCTCCGGCAGGTGCAGCGCGCCATTCTCTCCCGGGCCTCCTGGCTGGAGGACGGGGCCGCCCTTCCGCTGGTGTCCTAGATATGTGTCCCGAGGACGTCCGTCCCCGCCTCAAACGGCGGAACGGCCGTCCTCGGCCAGGGCCGGCGCCAGGGTGGTCCGTCGCCCGGCACGTCCGGGCCGGGGCAGTTCAAGGGTGATGAATGCCTCGGCCCGCATGATGGCGAGCCCGATCCGGGGCAGATCACGCGCCCGTGGATACACCAGGAAACGCGGCTCCCAGTCCGGCTGGAATTTGGCGTTGAACTTGTAGAGCGACTCGATCTGGAACCAGCGCGAGGAAAATACCAGCAGTCCGCGCCACACGCGCAGCACCGGTCCTGCTCCGAGCCGCTCCCCCCTGGCCAGGGCCGAGCGGAACACCGCGAAGTTCAGTGACACGCGGCGCACGCCCATCTGCTGCGCCGCCTGCAGTGCCGCGACGATCAGCAGTTCGTTGAGACCAGGGTCGGCGGAGCGGTCGCGCCGCATCAGGTCCAGCGAGATGCCCTCGGGCCCCCAGGGCACGAAGTGCAGGAGCGCCTTCAGATCGTCACCGGACGGCTCCTGCCCGGTTGCCTCGTCGGGTGCCCTGTGGGCGGTGACGACGACGCACTCGCCGTCCGCGGGATCACCGAACCGGCCCAGTGCGGTGGAGAATCCGCGTTCGACGGTGGTGCCCCGCCACTGTGCCGCGGCGTCGCCGATCCGCTGTCGCTCCTTCGCGTCCAGTTCGGCGACCCGGCGCACCCGGCAGACGTAGCCGGCCCGTTCGATCCTCTTCACCATCTGCCGGACGTTGCGCATGGCCCGGCCCGACAGCGAGAAGTCGGCCGTGTCGACCACCGCCTCGTCGCCCAGCTCCAGAGCGTCGAGTCCGGCCTCCCTGGCCCAGATCTCCCCGCCGGTCTCACTGCAGCCCACGACGGCGGGCACCCAGGCGTGCTCGCGGGCCTCGGCCATAAAGGCATGGATGGCGCCCGGCCAGGCTTCGACGTCGCCGAGCGGGTCGCCGGAGGCCAGCATGACCCCCGAGACCACCCGGTAGGCGATCGCGGCCTTTCCCGAGGGGGAGAACACCACGCTCTTGTCGTGCCGCAGCGCGAAGTAGCCCAGGGAATCGCGGGCACCGTAGCGGTCGAGCAGCGCTCGCACCCGCGACTCGTCCTCCGCCGTCAGCTCCGGTTTCGGCGTCTCCGGGCGCAGCGCGAGCCAGACGGTGGTCAGCGCGGTCAGCAGGCCGAGGGCACCCAGCGAGTAACCCACCAGGTCGGCGATCCGGGCCGACGTGTACCGGACCGGCCCCTCGAAGCCGAACAGGCCGTACAGCACGTGCTCCAGCCGCTGCGGGAAGGCGTACGGCCGGCGCTCGCTCGACGGGTGGACGCTGACGACGAGCAGGCCGAGCAGCACGCTGACACCGCCGAGGCCGAGCAGGCCGACGAGCGCCCGCAGCCGGGTGCGCGGGTCGGCCTTGGCGTAGAACTCGCGCCGGTGGACCACGATCGCCCCCAGCAGCACCAGCGCGATGACCGCCGTGACCAGCTGGTGGCGGTGCAGCAGGTGAAGCGCCGCGCTCACCGGAAGCAGCACGACCACCGCGCGCCAGGCCCGGCGCTTGCGGCGGCGCAGCGCGTGGGCCAGCAGGATCAGCAGCAGTCCGCCGGTCAGCTGGCCCACCGCGGCCAGTGTGGTCACCCCGCCGGGAAGCTCACCGAGCCAGCCGTGCACCCGGGAGTGCCGGAAGCCGGGAAAGAGGGCACTCACCAGATCCAGGACACCGATCAGTCTGCAGACATGGCCCGCCACCGCCGGAACCCATGGCCGTCCGTTCCGATAACGCTCGTTCATAGTGCAACCCTAGAGGCCGGAAAGGACGAAAGCCCCTCTCTTGTCTGCCCATTTCGAGATGCGTTAGCGCGGGTTTAGTTTCCTCTCGAAAATCCCACCCGAAGGTAAAGGTTGCGCGATCCGAAGTAGCACCTGAAGCCCAATGAACTGGAAGAACCATGAGTAAACCCCCCGGATTTGAGCTTTTACTGAGCTTGGAGCATGCAACTCCGTTTGAGGGGCGCGAAATCCGTTGAGCGTCCCGTGGGGTCATGGCTAGAGTGAAGCCACTCCCCGGTCGCTCAAGGCATTAAACGTGCCATGCCGAGCCTTGGGAGAAAGTGCGCACTTGTCTGCGAATCGATTCGCGCATCCTCTTGAATTCTCACTACTCGAAGGGAACCACCATGAACGGCAAGCGTGCCGTCGCCGGTGCGGTCATCGCGGCTCTCGCCGCGGTCGGCACCGCGGGTCTCACCACGTCCAGCGCCTCGGCTGCCTCCCTGCCGCAGCACAAGGCCGCCGCCCAGCACTCGGTCGCCACCGCCCAGGTCCTCAGCAAGGGCGCGCAGCCGCAGTTCTGGCACGCGATCGCGCAGAGCGTCGCCGCGGCGACGGTCGTCAAGGCGTCCGAGGCGGCGGTGAAGGTCTCCACCAAGCTGAAGTCGAGCGAGTCCTCGTCCTCCAGCGAGTCGTCGTCCTCGTCCAGCGGCGGTCCCGCCCTCAGTGGCGCGACGGCGCACGGGGTGATCCTGGGCGACACCGCCTACGACGCCCACTGACCCTCGGCGTCGAGCAGTTCCGTACCGCCGCACGACGTGCGGCATCGAGAGATCCACTGGCGTCGGCCGACCACCGGCGCCGCGTGACCTGTGGCGCCGGCGGACATCCGGCGCAAGGGGGAAGACCCACGGCACTGCCCGGCAGGCGGAGCCGCGTGGCATACGGCATCGACCGACCGCCGGTGCCGGTGACGTGAGCCACCGCAGGACCAGCGGTGCGAAGTGACATGTGGTGTCGTGTGCCCACCGATGCCGATCGACCCCCGGTGCCGGGGCGGGGCGCCCCGCCCCGGCACGCAGTCTCGCGCGGATCCACCACCGTTTCCGAATCGACCCGACCTGGACGTCGACCCACCTGGATGTGGACAGCGATGAGAGTTCCCGCGCGCTCGCGCGCATCGGAGGGTGCACCCCCGGCGGCGGGTGCACCCCTCCCACCGACCGTACGGATCAGTGCGTTGGCAGCCCTCGCGGCCGTGGCGGTGTACTGCCTGTGCTGCCTGGTGTACAACGCCCCCGCCTCCCCGTTGAAAGACCGCGTCAAGGAACCCGCCACGGCCGTGATGGAGCCGTACTTCTGGCAGGACTGGCAGCTCTTCGGGCCCACGCCCGGCAGCAGCGACGACCTCATCTACCTGCGTGCCCGGATGAGGCTTCCCTCGGGCAGGACCGTGGAGTCGAGCCCCGTCGAGATCGAGCAGGCCATCGACAGAGCGCCGCAGGACTTCCCCGTGAACCCCACCAAACTTCCCGGCGTCCTGCTCGCGTTCGACGCCGCGGCCAACCACTACGCGAGCATCGCGACCAAGTTCGACAAACTGCCCGCAGCCGACCGCAAGGACGCCCGGACACGCCTCGACCGCCAGTTCGCGTCGGACTTCGAGGAAATGCGGCGGTTCTTCTCCGTCCAGGCGAAGGCCCTCTACCCGGACGCCCAGATCATCGCCGTCCAGGCAACCTTCAAGAACCGTCCCATCGTCCCGTTCTCGGCCCGGTACGCGGTGCCCAAGCCGAAGGAGCACGAGCAGGGGCTGCTGGCGACGTCATGGATGACCTACGCTCCGGAGGTGGCCCAGTGACCGGCGTGTCCGCTCTGACAGCCAGGGCATGGCGAACCGGTAGGGCACGGCTGGACACGGCGCTGCTGCGCCTCGCGACCCGCAGGCACCGGCTCATCGGCATCGCGGCGCTCCGTGTCGTCATAGGCTTCGCCACGGTCCTGTACTGCCTGTCCGACTACTCCAGGCGCCGCTTCCTGTGGGGGCCGGACTCCTACAACTCCCTCTCCACGGCGAAGGGCGCGCTGCCGCGCTGGGGCTTCTCGCTCTTCCTGTGGAGCCATTCGACGCTCTGGTTCGAGGTCGTCTTCCACGCCGTGATCGTGGTCGCCCTCGCCTTCATGATCTTCGGCGGCCGATGGCTCACACTGGCCCAGGCCGTGATGATGTGGTCGCTGCACAACCGCAACCAGGACGTGCTCGAAGGCGGCGACAACCTCGCCCAGATCCTCATCCTGTTCATGGTCTTCACCGTCTCCGACGCCTACTTCGCGCCCGGCGCCAAGCGGCGGCGCGCGCGGCTGAGGGAGCGGGAGCAGCCGACGGTCTCCACCGTGCTGCACAACCTGGCCGCCTTCCTGATCGTCTTCCAGACCGCGGTGCTGTACCTCGCCGCCGGCTACTGGAAGATCACCGGGAAGATGTGGCAGGACGGCGTGGCGATGTACTACATCAGCCGGATCACCGGCTTCCAGATGTCGGCGGCGTACACGCACCTGATGAGCAATGCCTACGTGGGCACCGCCGTCTGCTACTTCACGATCGCCGTCGAACTCGCGCTGCCCTTCGCGATCCTGTCCGCCCGCCCATGGGTCCGGAAGGCCAACACCCTGGCCCTGGAGGCCATGCACGTGGGCATCATGGTCTGCATGGGACTGGTGTGCTTCGGCCTGCTGATGATCGGCGCGGACTGCACCTGCCTGCGCGACGACGACTACCGGTCGCTCGCCCGGCGCCTGCGGACCCTCAAGGAGCGCCTGCTGCCCCGTGGTTGGTCACCACTGCCCGCGCGCGGCATGAGCCCCGTGGCGATCGCGACCGGACAGGACGGGGTGGCCGATGCGTGACACCGTCATGGAACCGACGGGCGGCACCGGCTCGCAAGGCGCGGCAGCGGATGCCCTGTACCGGTTCCTCACCGCCGGGCGCGCCGACCGGGAGCGCCTCGCGCCGCGCGTGGTCGCCGCCGTGGGACGCGAGCGGCTCGACGAGATCGTGGACGCCGCCCTCGCACGCGTGGGCGAGGTCACCGGCGTGCACGACAGCCCCGACGGACTGGTGATCGGCGGCACTCGGGGGCGCGCCCTCGCCTTCGCCGCCACCGCGGACGGCCGAACCCTCGACCATCTCCTGATCGCCCCCGGCACGTACCGCCCCTCACTCCCGGGCCTCGCCCGGCTGCGCCCGGCCCTGCTGTGGACCGTGCTGGTGGCACTGTTCGTCGTGCGGATCGACGCCTGCTGGGAGGCCCCCTCACAGGTCGCCTGGTGCGGGCGCCTGCTCGTCGTCGCGGTCGGGTACCTGGTCGTCGAGGGCTGGCGTGCCCCCGCCCTGATGCCGTGGTGGGCCCGCCGGCCGCTGGAGGCGGGGGCCCTCGTCGCCCTCGCCTCCGCCTGGCGGCTGCCGGAGCTGCCCGCGCCGGGCGGCGCCGGCGAGCTGGTCGTGGGGGCCTGCCTGGTCGCCGTCGTCGGCGTGCTGCTGGTCCGGGCGCGACGCCACCGCTGGGGAACAGCCGTCTCCCGGCCGCTCGTCTTCCCGTTGCGGGGCGGTAGTTGGTACATCGCGCAGGGCGGAGGGCGCGGCCTCAACCACCATTTCGCCTTCCCCGAGCAGCGTGGCGCCCTGGACGTGGTCCAGGTCGGCCCCGGCGGTACGCGGGGGCGCTCCCGGGGCGTGAACGAGAGCTACCTCGTGTACGGGCAGCCCGTGCACGCCCCCTGCGACGGTACGGTCGTCGCCGCCGCCGGCCACATCGACGACCAGGAACCCGGCACCATCCGCTACCAGCCCGCCTACGGCAACCACGTGTGGATCGATACCGGCGCCGAGCTCGTCAAGCTCGCCCACCTGCGCCCCGGCACCGTGACCGTAGCCAAGGGCGACACCGTGCGCGCCGGGCAGGTGCTCGGCGAGGTCGGCAACTCGGGCAACAGCACCGAGCCGCACCTGCACATCCACGCCGAACGCGACGGCGTCGGCCTCGACCTGGAGTTCGAGGGGGTCCCGGGCCCGCTGTGCCGGGGCCGGACCGTCCGCTCGTAGACCACACCACGCCCTTCATCACGGCAGGCAGCCCTCCGGCCCGCACGGACGACGTGCCCGGGGCCGGCCGCCTCGTCACGTCCTGCGCGTCCTCGGCATCCCCCTCACCAGAAGGTCTTACCTGTGCCCCTCCATGCCCCCATACGCCCGCTGCGCCGTCTGCGCGGCTCGGTGGTCGCGGCTTCCTGTGCCGCCCTGCTGTGCACCGCCGGGTTCCTGCCCACCGCCCACGCCGCCGACCGGCATCCGCTCATGGGATCCCGGCCCGCCTACGCGACGCCGACCGCCGACGCGGGATCAGTGCCCGGCGACCGCCGCGTCAGCGCACGGCTCTACCTCAACTCCCGTGACCCGCGAGGCCTGGCGGCGTTCCTGCGCGATGTCACCGACCCCCGCAGCCCGCACTACCGGCACTTCCTCACCCCCGCGCAGTACCAGCGCCGCTTCGGCCCGGCCGACCGTCAGATCCAGACCGTCACGGCATGGCTGGCCAGGTCCGGGTTCACCGTCACCGGCCGCACCCCCCACTATCTGAGGATCGGGGGCCCCGCCCGCGCCGTCCGGCAGGCCTTCGGCACGAGCCTGCATCGCTACCGCACCGGACGCGACACCATCGACGCTCCCTCGGCCGACCTCAGCGTGCCCGCCTCCCTCGGCTCCGCCGTACTCGGTGTCACCGGCCTGTCCCTCCCCGGCGCGGCCCGCCCGCTGTCCACCCCGGCGGCCGCCCTCGACGTACCCGCCGACGGTGCCGTCTGCTCCGGCCACTTCGGGCAGAAGCCCGCCACGAACTTGCCTGAGGCATACGGCAGGACCTCCACCTACGCGCCCTGCCCCTACACCCCCGCCCAGCTGCGCCACGCCTACGGCGCGGGCGGCGGGGGCAGCGCCACCGGCCGCGGCGCCACCGTCGCCGTCGTCGACGCCTACGGATCGCCGGACATGGCCGCCGACACCGCCCGCTACGCCCGCGCCACCGGCGACCGTCCTTTCCGGCCGGGCCAGTACCGCGAGCAGGTCACCCCCTCCCAGTGGCAGATCGGCGACGCGTGCGCGCCTCCGCGCACCTGGGCCGGCGAGCAGGCTCTCGACATCGACCTCGCCCACGGCCTCGCCCCGGACGCGAACGTCCTCTACGTCGGTGCGAACTCCTGCCTCGACAACGACCTGATGAACGCCGAGTCGTACGTCATCGACGGCCGCCGGGCGGACGTCATCTCGAACTCCTGGGCCGAGATCATCCACTCCGCCCCAGGGCACCTCATCCCTGCCCTGGTCGCCGCGTGGAACCTGCTCTTCCAACAGGCCGCCGCCGAAGGCATCGGGGTCTACTTCGCGGCGGGTGACTGCGGCGACTCCTCGCCCCAGGCAGCTCTGACCGGCGTCAACTGCGACCCGAAGACCACCCGCGCCCAGGCCGCCTTCCCCAGCGGCTCCCCGTGGGTCACCTCGGTCGGTGGCACCACCCTCGCCCTGGACCGGCACGGCGACTACGCCTGGGAGACCAGCATGGGCGACGAGTTGTCCATCCGCACCGACAAGGGCAACGGACCCTGGGGACCCATCCCGGGCGTCTTCGCCTTTGGCGGCGGCGGAGGCGCGAGCGACTTCCCGCAGCCCTGGTACCAGCGCGACCGCGGCACCGGCGACACCGGGCACCGCACGACTCCCGACGTCGCGATGGAGGGTGACGGGGCACTGCCCGTACTGGTCGGGTTCACCGACGCCGGAACCTTCCACCTCATCGGATTCGGCGGCACATCGGCGGCGGCCCCCGCCTTCGCCGCCCTGCAGGCCGACGCGGAACAAGCCTCCGGGCACCGGATCGGCTTCGCCAACCCGCTCCTGTACGCACTTTCCGGTTCCCGCACCCAGGTCTTCCACGATGTCACCGACCGGCCCGCGAACGCCGGATCCTCGCCCCTCACCGTGGTCCGCGACGAGGGCCCCGACACCGACACCTCCACCGGCGCCCAGCGCTACATCCTCTACACGCTCGGCCATGACTTCGGCCTGCCCGCGCACCGCGGCTACGACGAGGCCACAGGCCTGGGATCTCCCGCCCCGGGATACCTGCGCTGGTTCCAGTACACCAAGGGCGCCCTACGGTGACCGCCGACGCCATCGTCGTGGGAGCGGGGCCGAATGGCCTCGCGGGCGCCGTCACGCTCGCCCAGGCGGGCCTTTCCGTGACCGTCCTGGAAGCCGCCGCCACCATCGGCGGCGGGACACGCAGCGGCGAGGTCACCGTGCCCGGCCTGCTCCACGACCACTGCGCCGCGGTGCATCCCATGGCCGTCGCATCGCCCTACCTGCGCACCCTCGGTCTCGAACGCCACGGACTGCGCTGGGAGCACGCCGAGACCGCCCTCGCCCACCCCCTCGACGGCGGCCACGCGGCCGTGCTCCAGCACGATCTGGCCGCGACCGTGCGGGGTCTCGGCGTCGACGGCCCGGCCTGGCGTCGTCTCTTCGCACCCCTGACCACTCACTACGACGCCCTGAGCCAAGACCTCATGCGCCCCCTGGCGCGGCTGCCCCGTCACCCCGTCCTGACGGGCAGGTTCGGGCTTGTGGCAGCCCAACCTGCGCAGTGGACCCTGCGTCGATGGCGAGGCCAAGCGGCCCGTGCCCTGTTCGCAGGCATCGCCGCCCACGCGCTGCAGCCGCTCGCCGCCCCGGGCAGCTCCGCCATCGGACTCATGCTCACCGCCGCCGCGCACCGGCACGGCTGGCCCGTCGCCCGTGGGGGCTCTCAGGCCATCGCCCACGCGCTCGCCGCCCGTCTCGTTGAACTGGGCGGCACCATCGAAACAGGCACCCCCGTTCGTTCCCTGGGAGACCTTCCCCCCGCCCGCACGATCCTGCTCGACCTGGCTCCCCACGCGGCAGCGGGGGTGTGCGGTCCCCGTCTTCCCGCCCGCATCCGACGCGCCTACACCGGCTACCGGCACGGGCCCGCCGCGTACAAGGTCGACCTGGCGGTGGAGGGCGGCGTGCCATGGCGTGCCGATGCGTGCCGCAAGGCGGGCACCGTCCACCTCGGCGGAACCGCGGAGGAGATCGCGGAGGCCGAACAGGCGGCGTCCCGCGGACGGATGCCCCGGCGCCCCTTCGTTCTGGTCGCCCAGCAGTACCTCGCTGACCCCGGACGGTCGGCCGGCGACATCCACCCCGTCTGGGCATATGCGCACGTCCCACACGGCTACGACGGAGACGCGACGGCCGCCGTCCTGGACCGGATCGAGCAGTACGCCCCTGGACTGCGCGACCGCGTCGTCGGCCTGTCCACCCGCTCCCCTGTCCAGTTGGAGGCGTACAACCCCAACTATGTCGGCGGAGACATCCTCACCGGCGCCAACTCCCTCGCCTCGCTCGCCTTCCGCCCACGCCCCGCCCTCGATCCGTACGCAACGGGCATCCCCGGCGTCTACCTGTGCTCGGCGGCGACGCCACCGGGCGCGGGCGTGCACGGCATGTGCGGCCACAATGCCGCGAGATCGGCATTGCGAGAACTTGGCCTGACCGTGTCCCCGCCGGCCTACCCGTCACCCTGAGAGCCGATTCGCCGCACTGAGCGGCTCTGTCTGGGATCTCGCCTCATCGTTCGCCGCCGGGCAGCCACGCATGTAAGAACCATCACAGCGCCGCCCACGTGCCGGGGCATGCAGAAACGGGCTGATCGTTATTACGATCAGCCCGTTTCTTCGGTGCTATCAGGACACCTTCATCGGTGTCCCTCTGTGCGCGAGGGGGGAGTTGAACCCCCACGCCCTTGCGGGCACTGGAACCTGAATCCAGCGCGTCTGCCTATTCCGCCACCCGCGCATTGGGTGTGTCCTCCGACTCCCGCCCCTTGCGGTGCTGGCGCCTTCCGACATGCAGAACATTAGCACGCTGACGAGGACGGCTTCACATCCCTTTCCCCGGGGCCCCTGGAACCCCGGCCCCACCAGCCAGGACCCTGACCTGCGGGACCCCGGAGCGGACGGGTCCGCTCCGGACCCGGGGAGCCCGTTCCGCCCGTCCCCTCCCCCGCCTCCACGACCCCTCGCTCCCCCACCCCGCGCCACCCCCTGCCCGACCCGGCCGGCCCGGTACGTGTCCCTTGCCACAACCGTCTCGACGCGTGTCTGTTCACGTATCAACCTCGTACCGGTCAGGCTCATCTCCACAGGAGAGGGCGGGGACCACAGCCAGGTGCGGGACACTGGTCATCAGCCCCCTCTACGATCCATGCCAGGAGTACGTCGAAGGAGTACGCCGGGGACGCGTTCGAAGAGGCCGTCCGCAGGGAACTCCGCAGGCGTCGACAACCCGTCGACAGAGCCGACAGGGGGAACCAGCCGATTTTCCGGCACGTGGATACGATCAGTAAGCAGTATCGGGCGAGCGGCACACAGGGCAGTACACAGAGCGGTACGCAGGACGGCAGCGAAGGAGGAGGTGCCCCATGGGAGTCCTGAAGAAATTTGAGCAGCGTCTAGAAGGCCTGGTCAACGGCACCTTCGCCAAGGTGTTCAAGTCCGAGGTCCAGCCGGTGGAGATCGCCGGCGCGCTCCAGCGCGAGTGCGACAACAACGCGACCATCTGGAACCGGGACCGCACGGTCGTCCCCAACGACTTCATCGTGGAACTGAGCGCGCCCGACCACGAGCGGCTGAGCCCCTACTCGGGCCAGCTCGGCGACGAGCTCGCGGGCATGGTGCGGGACTACGCCAAGCAGCAGCGCTACACCTTCATGGGCCCCATCAAGGTCCACCTGGAGAAGGCGGACGACCTCGACACCGGTCTGTACCGGGTGCGCAGCCGCACGCTCGCCTCCTCCACCGGCCAGCAGGCGCCCTCCTCCGCCCCGCCCGGGCGGCAGAGCGGCCCCGGCGCCGGATCCGGTGGCTACGGCTACCCGCCTGCCGCGGCACCCGCGGGAGCGCCCCCGATGCCCAGCGCGCCCCCCTCCGGCGGGGCCTCCTCGCCCTACGGCAGGCGGCCCTCGGGACCGGCCGCGGGCGGCACGCACACCCGCCACTGGGTCGAGATCAACGGCACCCGCCACCAGATCTCCGGCTCGACCCTGGTGCTGGGTCGCAGCACCGAGGCCGACGTGCGGATCGACGACCCCGGCGTCTCGCGCCGGCACTGTGAGATCCGGACCGGCACGCCCTCGACGATCCAGGATCTCGGGTCCACCAACGGCATCGTGGTGGACGGGCAGCACACCACCCGCGCTACGCTCCGCGACGGCTCGCGGATCGTCGTGGGCAGCACCACCATCATTTACCGGCAAGCCGAAGGGTGAAGCGGGGGCAATGTCAGAGCTGACCCTCACGGTCATGCGGCTGGGTTTCCTGGCCGTCCTGTGGCTGTTCGTGATCGTGGCCGTGCAGGTCATCCGCAGTGACCTGTTCGGAACACGTGTCACACAGCGCGGGGCGCGCAGAGAGGCCGCCCGGCCGCAGCAGACCGCCCGCCAGCAGGCGGCACCCCCGCCGCAGCGGCAGCAGTCCGGCGGCGGTGGCCGCCAGCGCCGCGGCGCGCCCTCGAAGCTCGTCGTGTCCGAGGGCTCCCTCACCGGCACGACGGTCGCGCTCCAGGGCCAGACCATCACGCTGGGCCGCGCCCACGACTCGACGATCGTGCTGGACGACGACTACGCCTCCAGTCGGCACGCCCGGATCTACCCCGACCGGGACGGCCAGTGGATCGTCGAGGACCTCGGGTCCACCAACGGCACGTATCTCGACCGGACCCGGCTGACGACTCCCACCCCGGTACCGCTGGGTGCGCCGATCCGCATCGGCAAGACCGTCATCGAGCTGCGGAAGTAGTACGACAATGAGCGAGCGGAGCGAGCACGCAGTGGCGGCCCACCTCCCGGGCCCCGGCGCGCTCCCGACCGGAGGGTGGGCACCGTGCGGATGTACCCGGAGCCGACAGGCGAGGTGCGCATGAGTCTGTCACTGCGCTTCGCCGCCGGATCGCACAAAGGCATGATCCGCGAGGGCAACGAGGACTCCGGTTACGCCGGTCCGCGGCTGCTCGCGATCGCCGACGGGATGGGCGGCCAGGCCGCCGGCGAGGTCGCCTCCTCCGAGGTGATCTCCACCATCGTCGCGCTGGACGACGACGTGCCCGGTTCCGACATCCTCACCTCGCTCGGTACGGCGGTGCAGCGCGCCAACGACCAGCTGCGGGTCATGGTCGAGGAGGACCCCCAGCTCGAAGGCATGGGGACCACGCTCACCGCCCTGCTGTGGACCGGTCAGCGGCTCGGCCTCGTCCATGTCGGCGACTCCCGCGCGTATCTGCTGCGCGACGGCGTCCTCACCCAGATCACCCAGGACCACACCTGGGTGCAGCGGCTCGTGGACGAGGGCCGCATCACGGAGGAGGAGGCCACCACGCACCCGCAGCGCTCCCTGCTGATGCGGGCGCTGGGCAGCGGGGAACACGTGGAGCCCGATCTGTCCATCCGCGAGGTGCGGGCCGGGGACCGGTACCTGATCTGCTCCGACGGGCTGTCCGGGGTCGTCTCCCACCAGACGATGGAGGAGACCCTCGCCAGCTACCAGGGCCCGCAGGAGACCGTGCAGGAGCTGATCCAGCTCGCGCTGCGCGGCGGCGGCCCCGACAACATCACGGTCATCGTGGCCGACGTGCTCGACCTGGACACCGGGGACACCCTGGCCGCCCATCTGTCGGACACCCCGGTCGTGGTGGGCGCGGTCGCCGAGAACCAGCACCACCTGCACGACAACGGCATCATGCAGACGCCCGCCGGCCGCGCCTCCGGCCTCGGCCGCCAGGTGCCCGAGCAGGGCGGCGGCGGGGAGTTCGGACCGCCCGGCAGCGGTGACACCACCGGCTACGTGCCGTCGGGCAGCTTCGACACGTACACCGACGAGGACTTCGTCAAGCCCCGGGGCGGCCGCAGGTGGCTGAAGAGATCCTTCTTCGCCGTCCTGGTGCTCGCCCTGATCGGCGGCGGCTGCTACGGCGCCTACCGGTGGACGCAGACGCAGTACTACGTCGGCGCCAACGGCGAGCACGTGGCGCTGTACCAGGGCATCAGCCAGGACCTCGCCTGGCTGTCGCTGTCGAAGGTGGAGACGGACCACCCCGAGATCGAACTCAAGTACCTGCCCTCGTACCAGCAGAAGCAGGTGAAGGCGACCATCACGGAGGGCGGCCTGAGCGCGGCCCGGACGAAGGTCGCGGAGCTGGCCGTCCAGGCGTCGGCGTGCAAGAAGGAGACCGAGCGCCAGGACGCGGACGCCAAGAACAGCTCCAAGCCCGCCACGGGAACCACGAACACCTCGTCGCCGTCAAAGGCCACACAGTCGCCGAAGCCGTCGGCGTCCCCGTCCAAGACCCAGACCGCACCTTCGCCCACACCCGGCCCGCGTCTCTCGGAGGAAGAGCAAAAGGTCGTCCCACTGTGCGGCAAGCAGTGAGCAAGCCGTGAGGGGCCCTGTCACACCATGAGCAGCAGTACGAACACGTCGACGCATCACACGTCCACGATCGGCGCGATCGGCGCGCCGAGCCGCCGCAACACCGAGCTTGCCCTGCTGGTGTTCGCCGTCGTCATCCCGGTCTTCGCCTACGCCAACGTGGGCCTCGCCATCAACGGCACGGTGCCGCCCGGCCTGCTGAGCTACGGCCTCGGACTCGGCCTGCTGGCCGGTGTGGCCCACCTGGTCGTACGGAAGTTCGCGCCGTACGCCGACCCGCTGCTGCTGCCGCTGGCCACGCTGCTGAACGGGCTGGGCCTGGTCGTCATCTGGCGCCTGGACCAGTCCAAACTGCTGCAGTCCATCAAGCAGGCCGGTAGCGCCGCGCCCCGCCAGCTGATGTACACCGCCCTGGGCATCGCGCTGTTCGTCGCCGTGCTGGTCTTCCTGAAGGATCACCGGGTCCTGCAGCGCTACACCTACATCTCCATGGTCGGCGCGCTGGTCCTGCTGCTGCTGCCCCTGGTCCCGGGCCTCGGCGCCAACATCTACGGCGCCAAGATCTGGATCCACGTGGGCAGCTTCTCCATCCAGCCCGGTGAGTTCGCCAAGATCGTCCTCGCGATCTTCTTCGCCGGCTACCTGATGGTCAAGCGGGACGCGCTCGCCCTCGCCAGCCGCCGCTTCATGGGCCTCTACCTGCCCCGCGGCCGGGACCTCGGCCCGATCCTCGTCGTCTGGGCGATGTCGATCCTCATCCTGGTCTTCGAGACCGACCTCGGTACGTCGCTGCTGTTCTTCGGAATGTTCGTCATCATGCTGTACGTCGCCACCGAGCGGACCAGCTGGATCGTGTTCGGTCTGCTGATGTCCGGGGCCGGCGCCGTCGGTGTGGCCTCCTTCGAACCGCACGTGCAGCAGCGTGTCCAGGCCTGGCTCGACCCGGTGAAGGAGTACCAGCTGAGCCGGCAGGGCGTCGCCGGCCACTCCGAGCAGGCCATGCAGGCCCTGTGGGCCTTCGGTTCCGGCGGCACGCTGGGCACCGGCCTGGGGCAGGGGCACTCCGACCAGATCCGGTTCGCGGCCAACTCCGACTTCGTGCTGGCGACCTTCGGCGAGGAGATGGGCCTCGCGGGCATCATGGCGCTGCTGCTCATCTACGCCCTGATCGCGGAGCGCGGTGTGCGCACCGCCCTGGCCGCGCGCGACCCGTTCGGCAAGCTGCTCGCCGTCGGCCTGTCCGGGGCCTTCGCGCTCCAGGTCTTCGTGGTCGCCGGCGGTGTGATGGGGCTCATCCCGCTGACCGGTATGACCATGCCGTTCCTCGCGTACGGCGGCTCGTCGGTCATCGCCAACTGGGCGCTGATCGGCATCCTCATCCGGATCAGCGACACCGCGAGACGGCCCGCCCCCACCCCCGCCTCCAACCCCGACGCCGAGATGACCCAGGTGGTCCGCCCGTGAACAAGCCCCTGCGCCGGATCGCGATCTTCTGCGGGCTCCTCGTCCTCGCCCTGCTCGTCCGCGACAACTGGCTCCAGTACGTCAAGGCCGACAGCCTGCGCACCGACCCCAAGAACCGCCGGGTGCAGATCGCCCGCTACGCGGCGCCCCGGGGCGACATCATCGTGGACGGCAAGTCGATCACCGGGTCGGTGAAGACGCCGCCGGACAGCCTCAACGACTTCGCGTACAAGCGCACGTACAAGGACGGCGCCATGTGGGCGCCGGTCACCGGCTACGCGTCGCAGGCGTTCGGCGCCAACCAGCTGGAGAGCATCGAGGACGGCATCCTGACCGGCGACGACGACCGGCTGTTCTTCCGCAACACCCTGGACATGCTGACCGGCAAGGAGCGCCAGGGTGGCAACGTCGTCACCACGCTCAACGGCGCCGCCCAGAAGGCCGCCTACGACGGTCTGAAGAAGGTCGGCGGCAAGGGCGCCGCGGTGGCGCTCGACCCGCAGACCGGGGCCATCCTCGCGCTGGCGTCCTACCCCTCGTACGACCCGTCGACCTTCGCGGGCAACTCCACGACCACCGACTCCAAGGCGTGGTCCAAGCTCCAGAAGGAGAACGACCCGAGCAACCCGATGCTGAACCGGGCGCTGCGCGAGACCTACCCGCCGGGCTCCACGTTCAAGGTGGTCACCGCCTCGGCGGCCCTGGAGAACGGGCTGTACACGAGCGCCGACCAGCCGACGAACTCGCCGGTGCCGTACATCCTCCCGCACACCACGACCCCGCTGAACAACGAGGGCAGCATCGCCTGCAAGAACGTGAACATGCGGGAGGCGCTGCGGGTCTCGTGCAACAGCGTCTTCGGCAAGATCGGCGCGGACCTCGGCAAGGACAAGATGCTGGCCGAGGCGAAGAAGTTCGGCTTCGACTCCGAGCAGTTCGTCCCGGTGCGCGCCGTCGCCTCCAACTTCCCCGAGAAGATGGACCAGCCGTCCACGGCCCTGAGCTCGATCGGGCAGTTCGAGACGGCCGCGACGCCGCTGCAGATGGCGATGGTCGCCTCGGCGGTCGCCAACGACGGCAAGCTGATGAAGCCGTACCTGGTCGACAAGCTGGAGGCGTCGAGCCTCGACACGCTCACCCAGACGCAGCCCGAGGAGCTGAGCCGGCCGCTGTCCGAGAAGAACGCCCAGATCCTCCAGTCGATGATGGAGACGGTCGTCAAGAGCGGTACGGGCACCAACGCGCAGATCCCGAACGCCGTCGTCGGCGGCAAGACGGGCACCGCGCAGCACGGTGAGAACAACAAGGAGAAGCCGTACGCCTGGTTCATCTCCTACGCCAAGCTCCCCGACAACAGTTCGCCGGTCGCGGTCGCCGTGGTGGTCGAGGACGACAAGGCCAACCGGGACGACATCTCCGGTGGCGGGCTCGCCGCCCCCATCGCGAAGGACGTCATGGAGGCGGTCATCAACAGCAAGAAGTGACCCCTGTCACGTCCTCTTCCCATCGGTGCACGTTGCGATACCGGTCATGTATCGGGTGGCGGATGCGACCAGGTCACACTCGGCGATCCGGGTAGCGTATGCCCGGACAGCACACCGCCGGACCACACGCGGGTGTGGTCCGGAACGACGGAGAGGGCTGGTAGGAAGCTATGGAAGAGCCGCGTCGCCTCGGCGGCCGGTACGAGCTGGGCCAGGTGCTCGGCCGTGGTGGCATGGCGGAGGTCTACCTCGCACATGACACCCGGCTCGGCCGCACCGTGGCGGTGAAGACGCTGCGGGCGGACCTCGCACGCGACCCGTCGTTCCAGGCCCGGTTCCGCCGGGAGGCCCAGTCGGCCGCCTCGCTCAACCATCCCGCGATCGTCGCGGTGTACGACACGGGTGAGGACTACATCGACGGGGTCTCCATCCCGTACATCGTGATGGAGTACGTCGACGGGTCCACACTGCGTGAGCTTCTCCACAGCGGCCGCAAGCTGCTGCCGGAGCGGGCCATGGAGATGACCATCGGCATCCTCCAGGGCCTGGAGTACGCACACCGCAGCGGCATCGTCCACCGTGACATCAAGCCGGCCAACGTCATGCTGACGCGCAACGGCCAGGTCAAGGTGATGGACTTCGGCATCGCCCGCGCCATGGGCGACTCCGGGATGACGATGACGCAGACCGCGGCGGTCATCGGCACGGCCCAGTACCTCTCGCCGGAGCAGGCGAAGGGCGAGCAGGTCGACGCCCGGTCGGACCTGTACTCGACGGGTTGCCTGCTGTACGAGCTGCTGACGGTGCGCCCGCCGTTCGTCGGGGACTCCCCGGTCGCGGTCGCCTACCAGCACGTCCGCGAGGAGCCCCAGCCGCCGAGCGTCTTCGACCCCGAGATCACGCCCGAGATGGACGCGATCGTGCTGAGGGCGCTGGTCAAGGACCCGGACTACCGCTACCAGAGCGCGGACGAGATGCGCGCCGACATCGAGGCCTGCCTCGACGGCCAGCCGGTCGCCGCCACCGCGGCGATGGGTTCGGTCGGCTACGGCGGTTACGGCGGCTACCCGGACGACCAGCAGACGACGGCCCTGCGCGCGGACGGCGGTGGCGCCGCCACCACGATGCTGCCGCCGATGAACCAGGACGACGGCGGCTACGGCTACGACGACAGGTCGGCCCGCCGCCGCCCCAAGAAGTCGAACACCTCCACGGTGCTGCTGGTCATCGCCGGTGTGCTGGTGCTGCTCGGCGCGATCCTCATCGGCAAGTGGATGTTCAGCGGCCACGGCGCCGACAACGGCAAGGCCCCGGTGCCCAACCTCGTCGGGACGAGCCTGGGCGACGCGCGGCAGCAGCTGACCAACGCCGAGCTCAAGGTCGGCACGGTCAGCAGGAAGCCCTGCGAGAACCAGCAGAAGGGCAACGTCTGCTCCCAGGACCCCGCCGCCCAGACCGAGGTCGCCAAGAACACCGCGATCGACCTCGTGGTGTCGACGGGTGCGCCGAAGGTGTCGGTCCCGGATGTCGTGGGCCAGAAGGCGGACGACGCCACGCGGAAGCTCGAGGGCGACGACTACCAGTTCAAGGTCGTCACGAAGGCCCAGGAGTCCTCGCAGGAGCCGAACACGGTGCTGGAGACGGACCCGAAGTTCGGCAAGGAGGTCGAGAAGGGCTCCACCATCACCCTCACGGTCTCCAAGGCCGTCGAGCAGTCGACCGTGCCGGACGTGACGGGCCAGTCCTGTGACGCGGCGAAGCAGCAGATGCAGGCCAACGGCCTGACGGGCGCCTGCTCCGACGCGGACACCAGCGACCCGAACCAGGTCGGCAAGGTCCTCCAGACCTCGCCGGCGGCGGGCAGCCAGGTCAAGAAGGGCTCCACGGTCACCATCCAGATCGGCAAGCAGGCCCAGCCCAGCCAGGTGCAGGTGCCGAACATCCAGGGCCAGAAGCTCTCGGACGTCCGCAACCTGCTCCAGCAGGCCGGTCTGCAGGTCGGCAACGTCCAGGGTTCCCAGGACCCGAACGCGATCGTCGTGGGCTCCAACCCGCTTCCGGGCGCGCAGGTCCAGCAGGGCAGCGCGGTGAACCTGCTGACCGCCGGCGGGGGCGGCAACGGGGGAAACGGCGGGAACGGCAACGGCGGGGGCGACAACGGAGGAGTCAACTTCTTCGGCGGGGTGACCGGCCGCAAGCCGTGACCCCCCGCAGGCCCTGACGCCGCAGGCCACGAGCTGAGCCCCGGCCCCCCGTGAGGGGGCCGGGGCTCAGTCGTCGGGCCGCCGCCGGCTCACCGGCGCCTCGGCCGGCTCAGCTCAGCTCCTTCGGCGGGGTCCGCTCGCTGTCCACCTTCTGGACGCGCTCCAGCTCGCCCCACACCACGTAGCGGTACCTCGACGTGTAGACGGGGGTGCACGTGGTGAGCGTGATGTAGTGGCCCGGCTTGCTCACGCCCGCCTCCTTCGGCTGGGCGGTGAGCACCTTCACGTCGTACTTCGACGTCTGCGGCAGGATCGCGAAGACCTTGTAGACGTACCAGTCGTCCTTCGTCTCGAAGACGACCGGGTCGCCCTTGCGCACCTTGTCGATGTTGTGGAACTTCGCCCCGTGGCCGTCGCGGTGCGCGGCCAGCGCGAAGTTGCCGGTCGTGCCCTTCATCGGCAGCACCGACTTCACGGGGTCGGTGTAGTAGCCCGCCACACCGTCGTTGAGCACCTCCGTGGACGTGCCCTTCTCGACCAGCACCTCGCCGTTGTGCATGGACGGCACGTGCAGGAAGCCGATGCCGTCCTTGGTGTCCAGCGCGCCCGGCCCGGTGTTCTTCTCCGCCGCCCAGTGGTCGCGCACCTTGTCGCCTCGCTGGTCGGCCTTGCGGTCCGCTATCACGTTCGTCCACCACAGCGAGTAGACGACGAACAGGCCGAGCACCAGCCCCGCCGTGATGAGCAGTTCCCCGAAGACGCTGACGGCCTGTGCCATGCGGCCGCGGCCGCGACGGGGGGGTCGGGGCGAAGAGCCGGGGCCCGGCGACGGCGCGCCGGTCCACTCTTCCCGGTCGGTGGTCACTCCCACTGCTTCTGCCTGTCTGTTCCAGGTGGTGTGCGCGGTTAAAGAAGCGCGTCCGGCTTGCCCTTGCTGCGCGGCCGCTCCTCGACCATCTTGCCCCAGACGATCAACCGGTACGTACTGGTGAATTCCGGGGTGCAGGTGGTCAGTGTGATGTAACGGCCCGGTTCGGTGAAACCGGACCCTTGGGGAATCGGGTCGAGCACGCTCGTGTTCGCGGGCGAGGTCACCGGAAGGGTGGACGTCATCTTGTAGACGTAGTACTCGTCCTGCGTCTCCACCACGATCGGGTCGCCCGGCTTGAGCAGGTTGATGTAGCGGAACGGCTCGCCGTGGGTGTTCCGGTGGGCCGCGAGCCCGAAGTTGCCCGCCTTGGCGTCCGGCATCGCCGTCTTCAGGCCGCCCTCTCCGTAGTGCCCGACCATGCCCTTGTCGAGCACCTGGGTCTTGCTGGTGCCCTCCGCGATCGGCGCGACCACGTCCAGCTTCGGGATGTGCAGGATGGCGAAGCCCTGCCCCGGCGCGAAGGCGCCCGGCGCCCGCTTGCCGTCCGCCCAGTCCTGCTGGAGGTGCCGCGCGGCGCTGCCGGCCTCCGCGTGCGCCCGCACGTTGGACCACCACAGCTGGTAGGTCACGAACAGCAGCATCACCACGCCGGCGGTGATGAACAGCTCGCCGATCACACGGCTCATCAGGACGCCTGTGCTGGGCTTGCGGGCGCGGGCCGCCCTTCTGGCCTCCACCCGGGACCTGGGCGCCTCCTGGGCCCTGCCGGCGGCGTTCTCGGCCGTCCCCGGTCCGCTCCCACGCCGGCCGCCGTGCTTGCGGGCCGCCCTGCGCCGCTCGGCACGGCCACCGGGAGCCGAGGCGGCGCCGCCGGCGCGGTGCCCGGCTCCCCGCGCCTCCTCGGTGTCGGCGACGCGCAGGGCGACGGTCTCGCTGTCCGCGGGGGCCGGGACGCCGTGGAAGGCGGCGTCGCGGAAGGACGTGTCGTAGGTCGTGTGGTCGTGAGCCGGGCCGCCGTAGGCGGGGCCGTTGTGGGCCGCGCCGCCGTACGGTGCGCTCTCGTGGCCGTCGTGCGCGCCACGGCCGGCGTACGCGTCGGGGTCGCCGTAGCCGTAGCCGTGCCCCTGGCCGTCGTCGTACCGACCGTCGTCGTACGGGACGTGGTCGTACTGGCCGTGGTCGTACGGGACGGCCGCCGGCGTGTCGTACGAGGGCCGGCCCGCCTGCCGGGGCCGGGGCATCTGCCCGGACCAGTCCTGCCCCTGCTGCCCCCGCTGCCACGCGCCCGCGTCCCCGTACGGCTGCTGCCCGTAAGGGGGTCCGGGTTCCGCGGCGCCCCGCTGGGCGGCGCCGCTCTCGCGCTCGGGGCGCAGCGCGGTCACGCCGTGGCCCTGCCCACCACCGGGGCGAGGCCCGTCGATCGGGCGACGGCACCGTGGTCGCCGCATTCCGTGAGCCAGTTCGCCAGCATCCGGTGGCCGTGCTCGGTGAGCACCGACTCGGGGTGGAACTGCACCCCTTCGACGGGAAGTTCGCGGTGCCTGAGGCCCATGACGATCCCGTCGTGCGTGCGCGCCGTCACCTCGAGCTCGGCGGGCACCGTGGCCGGCTCCGCCGCCAGGGAGTGGTAGCGGGTCGCGGTGAAGGGCGAGGGCAGTCCGGCGAAGACGCCCTTGCCCTCGTGTTCGACCAGGGAGGTCTTGCCGTGCAGCAGCTCGGGCGCGCGGTCGACCACACCGCCGTAGGCCACCTGCATCGACTGCATGCCCAGACACACGCCGAACACCGGGACGCCGGTGCCCGCGCAGTGCCGGACCATCTCGATGCAGACACCCGCGTTCTCGGGAGCGCCGGGACCGGGCGACAGCAGCACGCCGTCGAAGCCGTCCTGGGCGTGGGCCGTCGAGACCTCGTCGTTGCGCAGCACCTCGCACTCGGCGCCCAGCTGGTACAGGTACTGGACCAGGTTGAAGACGAAGCTGTCGTAGTTGTCGACGACGAGAATGCGCGCGCTCACTGGTTGTCCACCGTCACATCGTTGAAGGGCAGAAGTGGTTCGGCCCACGGGAAGACGTACTGGAACAGCGCGTAGACCACGGCCAGCACGAGCAGGACGGAAATCAGGGCCCTCGCCCACACGTTGCCCGGCAGATGCCGCCAGATCCAGCCGTACATGCTGACCCTTCCGTCTCACCACGGCACGGACTCCCGCCGTACACCACCAGACTAACGGCGCAGCGCCGCCGGTTTCCCTGCCTCCACAGGCTGTGTGGAATCGAGGTGCCCCCAGACGATCAGCCGGTGACTGTGCCCCCACTCGGGATCGCACGTGGTCAACGTCAGATAGCGGCCTGGGCGCGTATACCCGGACTTACGTGGCACAGCGTCGATTACTTCAACGTCTGTGGGCACGGTTTTGTATGGGCCTTTGTCGATCCGATACGTGTACCAGGTGGTCCCGTCCGTGAGGACGACCGCGTCGCCGGGCCTGAGCTCGGGAAAGTCCTCGAAGGGGTCGCCGTAGGTGCGCCGGTGCCCGGCGACCGCGAAGTTGCCGACCTGGCCGAGCCGCGCGGTGCCCGTGTAGTGGCCGAGCCCCTTCCGCAGGGTCGAGACGGCCGTGTCCTGGAGCACGGGCTTGTTCCACGTGAAACCGAGGCGGGGTATGTACATGACGGCGAACGGCCGGCCGGCGGCGTAGGGCGCCGGTGCCCCGCCGGGACTCGCCGGGACCTGGTTCGTGCCCCGGGCCGGGGCCGGAGCCGTCTGGCGCACCGTTCCCCGCGCCCACTGCCGCTGGAGCTGGTCGACCTGCTCGTTCATGGCGCTGTCGGCCTTCACACCGGTCCAGAACAAGAGGTAGACCACGAAGAGCACGATCAGGGCGCCCACGGTCACGCACAGTTCGCTGACGGTTCGGACGATCAGGCGCACCGGCGGCTCCTGGGCGGGCGGTGGGCTACTCCACGGGCTTCGCGTAGTGCAGATCCACTGTGCCCGAGTAGCCGGGAAGAGTCACCGTCCCGTCGTCGGTGACTTTCCAGCCGAGCCCGTAGACGTTGACGTACACCATGTAGTTCTGGATGGCGGGGGAGGCGGCGAGCGCCTGCTGGAGCTTGTCCGGGTCCCCGACCGCGGTGATCTTGTACGGCGGCGAGTAGACGCGGCCCTGGAGGATCAGCGTGTTGCCCACGCAGCGTACGGCGCTGGTCCCGATCAGCCGCTGGTCCATGACCTTGATCCCCTGGGCGCCGCCCTGCCACAGCGCGTTCACCACGGCCTGGAGGTCCTGCTGGTGGATGACCAGGTAGTCGGGCTGCGGCTCGGGGTAGCCGGGCAGCTTCGCGGTGGCGTTCGGCGGGGCGTCGTCCAGGGTGACGGTGACCGCCCTGCCGGTGAGCTTCTGCGTGCCCGCGTTGTGCTCCAGCGCCGTCAGACGGGCCTCGTCGGCCTTGCTGATGCCGCCGCCGGTGCGCTTGGCCAGGGAGTCGACCTGGTCGCGCAGAGCGGCGTCGGACTCGTCCAGCAGGGCGTTCTTGTGGCTGCGCTCGTGCACGAGGTCGGAGAGCTTCAGCAGGGAGGAGTCCGTGCGGATGTTGGTGCCCTTGGCCGTGTTGAAGCTCGTGATGAAAAGGAGACCTGCCAGGGCGAAGACGCCCGCGGTGAGGATGTGCCCGGGCCTGAACCGCCTGGTACGGGACGCGGGGGACCCGGTTTCGGGGGTGACGGAGCCCTCATCGGGGGAGTCGGCGGTATTGCTCAACGTACCCTTATCTCCTTCGGCGCCGCGGAAGCACTACGCTAACGGACGCCCGGGGGAGTGTTCCGTGTCCCCTTGCACTCCGCCCCCGGAGCCCGACCAGTTCCCTGCGCGGCCACGCAGCGCATCGACAGGAGAGACCCTCGTGCCGAAGTCACGTATCCGCAAGAAGGCCGACTACACGCCGCCGCCGTCCAAGCAGGCGACGGCCATCAAGCTGAACAGCCGCGGCTGGGTCGCGCCCGTGATGCTGGCCATGTTCGTCATCGGGCTCGCCTGGATCGTCACCTTCTACGTGACCGACGGCTCGCTGCCGATCCATGCCCTGCGCAACTGGAACATCGTGGTCGGCTTCGGGTTCATCGCGGCGGGGTTCGGCGTCTCCACCCAGTGGAAGTAGGGCACCGCACCCCTGCGCGGCCGGCTCCGCCCACGGCTCCACGCTGAGTTATCCACAGCCTTGTCCACAGAGGCGTCAACCGGTGGAAAAAGAACGACGATCTGTGGATAACCCGTTGGGCGTTGACGCCGGTATGACGGAATCACCAGCCTCCGCAAACCTGTTCGCCCCCTGTCCCACCTGGGAAAACTCCAGACGGTGACAGGGGGCCCGTTTGTGTTCCCGTGCATGCACATCCCGCCCCGAGGACTGTGGACAACGCTGGGTAAAACCTTGGGCTACGGCCTGTGCGCATCGGCCGATCAGGTGATGGGGGTGCCGGTCAGGTGAGCTGGGACGTTCTGACCACCGTCATGATCACGACGACGGCGAGGACCAGCGCGCACACCCCGTACTGCACCAGGTCCCGGCGCTCCCGCGGGGCGTGGACCATGGCGTAGCCCACCACCACACCGCCGACGAGTCCGCCGATATGGGCCTGCCAGGCGATGTTGCCCCAGCCGAAGGTGAAGATCAGGTTGATCACCAGCAGCGCGATGACGGGGCGCATGTCGTAGCGCAGCCGTCGCATCAGCACGGCGGTGGCCCCGAAGAGCCCGAAGATGGCGCCCGACGCGCCGAGCGAGGGCTGCGCGGGGCCCGCGAGCAGATAGGTGAGCGCGCTGCCGGCCAGCCCCGAGACGAAGTAGAGCGCGAGGTAGCGGGCCCGGCCGAGGGCCGCCTCCAGGGGGCCGCCGATCCACCACAGGCTGAGCATGTTGAACAGGATGTGCACATAGTTGAGGTGCAGGAACATCGCGGTCAGCAGCCGGTACCACTGGCCCTCCGCGACGCCGTCGAGCGGACCGTAGTAGGTCCACTGCACCCGTCCGACCAGGTCGAACCGGTTGGTGAAGTCGTCGCCCACGGAGAGCTGGACCAGGAAGACGGCGAGGTTGATCCCGATGAGGATCTTGGTGATCAGCCGGGGATCGGCGGTCACGGTGCCGCCCGCGATCGTGCGCGGCCGGGAGTCGCCTGCCGCCGAGCGGCCAAGGGCGCCCGCACCACCGGGGCCGCCCGTCCGGGCGCAGTCCGGGCACTGGAAGCCGACCGAGGCGTCGACCATGCACTCCGGGCAGATGGGCCGCTCGCAGCGGGTGCAGCGGATGCCGGTCTCGCGCTCCGGATGCCGGTAGCAGACCGGAAGCTCACGCGAGCCCTGCGGCTCCTGGTTCGGCGGGCCCTGCGGCGGGCTGCCGGGCGCCTGGTCCATGAGGTCCCCTCACTCTCCGTACGACGGGGTGCCCCGCCCTCCCTTGGACGGACGGGCGAGGCGCTTTTGTTCCCTCGTGCGGTGTGCCCCGCGGGGCACGGTCCTCGCGGGGCACGGTCTCCTCGCGGTCTCAGCCCTGGCGGGTCTCGACGACGACCGACTCGATCACGACGTCGTCGACCGGGCGGTCCGTGCGCGTGGTCGGGGTGGCGACGATCTCGTCGACGACCTTCTGGCTGGCCGCGTCGGCGACCTCGCCGAAGATCGTGTGCTTGCGGGTCAGCCAGGCCGTCGGAGCGACCGTGATGAAGAACTGCGAGCCGTTGGTGCCCGGGCCGGCGTTCGCCATGGCCAGCAGGTACGGCTTGGTGAAGGAGAGGTCCGGGTGGAACTCGTCCTCGAACTGGTAGCCCGGGCCGCCGGTGCCGTTGCCCAGCGGGTCACCGCCCTGGATCATGAAGCCGCTGATCACCCGGTGGAAGACCGTGCCGTCATAGAGCTTGTCCGTGGACCTCTCGCCGGTGGCCGGGTTGACCCACTCGCGCTCACCCTTGGCGAGCTCGACGAAGTTGGCGACCGTCTTCGGCGCGTGGTTCGGCAGCAGACGGATCTGGATGTCGCCGTGGTTGGTCTTCAGGGTGGCGTAGAGCTGCTCGGCCACGTTCTGCCTTCCGTTGTCCTTTGTGACCCCCCGATCCTCGCACGGTGGACACCCCACGCGCCGGAGCCCCGGTGCGGCGCCCCGTACGGCGTCGCGGCCGCCCGGGTGTGCTCGTGGCGCACAGAAATCCGGCCGCGTCGTCCCGTCGTGGAAGCATGCCGAGGCGATCCGTGGCATTGTCGTCGACAAGCCCCTGTTGCCCGTATTCAACCGCTTTCCTCGACACCTTCTTCACCCCCCGTCGTCCACCGCCTCCACCCCGCGGACACCGCCCACCGCGAGCCCCGACCGGGACGTGACCCGGATGCCCGTCGTCGCATGCCCGGGGACCCGGCTGGAGGCATGATCCGTAAAAGGCGGGAAAGTCGAATTACCGTACGCCACCGAGGAGGAGGAACCCGTGACCCGCATCGACAGCGTGCGCGCCGCGACCGGTTCGGCGAAGGACAGCGTGCTGCATGCCGCGGAAGTGGTGGCGCCCTACGCCGACACGGCCATGGACAAGGCAGCGCACTACGCACATGAGGCGCGCGTCCGCCTCGCACCCAGGGTGTCGCAGGCCGCCGACGAGGCGCGCGTCCGCCTCGCGCCCAAGATGTCCCAGGCCGCCGAACAGGCCCGCGTCCAGTACGACGCCCACCTCGCTCCGCGTCTGGAGCAGGCCCGGACCCATGTACCGCCCAAGGTGGACCAAGCGGCCCAGGGCGCGGCCGCCTACACCCGCAAGGCCGCCCGTCAGGCGGCCGACTACTCCCGCCCCCGGATCGAGCAGGCGGTCGCCGCGGCCGGTCCGGCGCGCGAGGAGGCGGCGGCCCGCTCCGCGGCGGCGCTGGCCGCACTGCGCGGCCAGGTCTCACCCCGGCAGATCCAGAAGCTGGTGCGCAAGCGGCAGCGCAGGGCCCGGGCGGGCCGCTTCGCCAAGGGCCTGGCGCTGGTGGGCGTCGTGGCCGGCGGGGCCTTCGCCGCCTGGAAGTGGTGGGACAAGCAGGCGAACCCGGACTGGCTGGTCGAGCCCCCCGCCGCGACCGAGGTCCCGCCGGAAGGCCGGCTGGCGTCGGTCGACGGCACCGGACCGAGCGTCCTGGACCCCGAGGTGGAGGCGAAGCAGTCCGAGGAAGGCTCCACGGACGACGACAACCGCCCCTGATCCCCTGAGTCCTCGGCCGCCCGAGAGCGACGCCCCGCGGGGCGGGAGCATGTCTCCCGCCCCGCGGTGATGTTTCACGTGGAACGCGCCATGCGGGGCGTTCGCACCATCCCCTGCGATGACGTTTGCAACGCACTATCTGTGCAAGTTCCGTGGAGACTTCACTTACGGAGCGCAATGATCCATTTACCCGTCTTGTATGCCACACCTCACCCAACTCGGCCTAAAATCGGCGTTATCCCCTTACACGCCCCGCCGCCGGAGCCGGACACCGGCACAGCGCGCCACGAACCGCGGCCACGCCCGGGACGCAGTGCAAACGAATGCAACGACTGCAAATCCCTTGATGCGTCGCGGCGTTCCCGGCAGGCCCGGCCCGACCGTCGGCGCGACCCCGACGGCACCCGCACGCGGAGCTGGCCGAAAAGGCATCGAGGTGGCGCTTTTCCATCCCTGGCCGGATGGGGAGAGCCCTGGAAATGGAATGATCGGGTAAACCCTCGGAGAGGGCAGGAGCACCCCGAACCGGAGTCGCCCCACCCCTGGACCGCGGGAGCGGCGGGAGCGGGGCGCGCCGGGCGCGAGACGGCCCGCGAGCGGCACGCGGCGGCTGCGGCGAGGGCACGAAAAAAGCCCTCCGAACCAGCGTTTCCGCAGTTCAGAGGGCTTATGTTCGAGTGGAGCCTAGGGGAGTCGAACCCCTGACATCTGCCATGCAAAGACAGCGCTCTACCAACTGAGCTAAGGCCCCGAGAGGGATGCGTCCGGCCGACCGGATCAGGTGCCGACGGGCGCTGCGCACAAGAGTACCGGGTCACCCCCCGTATCTCGCAAAAGATTGGGGGGTCCCGGTGGGCGACCACTCTCCGTAAGATGCTCGTCGTGGTTCGCTGGAGCGAACCACGGTATTTGGGGAAGCGCTGGGGAGACGCAATGGACGCCGCACAGCAAGAAGCCACCGCGAGAGCGCGGGAGCTGCAGCGGAACTGGTACGGAGAGCCGCTCGGGGCCCTCTTCCGTAGGCTCATCGAGGACCTCGGGCTCAACCAGGCCCGGCTCGCCGGTGTGCTGGGCCTGTCCGCACCGATGCTGTCACAGCTGATGAGCGGTCAACGGGCCAAGATCGGCAATCCCGCTGTGGTGCAGCGGGTGCAGCTGCTGCAGGACCTCGCCGGACAGGTCGCGGACGGCAGCGTGAGCGCCGCCGAGGCGACGGAGCGGATGGACGAGATCAGGAAGTCGCAAGGGGGCTCCGTGCTCAGCAACACCACGCAGACGACGAGCAGTTCGGGCGTGCCCACGGTCAAGCGGGTGGTCCGCGAGATCCAGTCGCTGCTGCGGTCGGTGGCCGCGGCGGGGGACATCATCGAGGCGGCGGACACCCTCGCCCCGAGCCACCCGGAACTGGCAGAGTTCCTTCGGGTGTACGGCGCCGGCCGGACCTCCGACGCGGTCGCCCACTACCAGTCCCACCAGAACTGAGGCGACACCTGCCACCGGGGACTCTCGCGCCGGGGGATGCGCGGGAGTCCTGACCGCCGTACGCAAGGGGGAGCGACGTACGACCATGGGTGAGGTCTTCGCCGGACGGTACGAACTGGTCGATCCCATCGGGCGCGGGGGAGTCGGTGAGGTGTGGCGCGCCTGGGACCACCGCAGACGGCGGTACGTGGCGGCCAAGGTCCTCCAGCAGAGCGACGCCCACACGCTGTTGAGGTTCGTGCGCGAGCAGGCTCTGCGGATCGACCACCCTCATGTGCTCGCGCCCGCGAGCTGGGCGGCTGACGACGACAAGGTCCTGTTCACCATGGACATCGTCGCCGGGGGCTCGCTGGTCCATCTCGTCCAGGACTACGGCCCGCTGCCGCCGGCCGTCGTGTGCACCCTGCTGGACCAGCTGCTGTCCGGGCTCGCCGCCGTGCACGCGGAGGGCGTGGTGCACCGTGACGTCAAGCCCGCCAACGTGCTCCTCGACGCCACCGGCACCGCCCGGCCGCGCCTGCGGCTGTCGGACTTCGGCATCGCCATGCGCCTGGGCGAGCCGCGGCTGACGGAGGCCGACTACGTGGTGGGCACGCCCGGCTATCTGGCTCCCGAGCAACTGTCGGGCGCCGAGCCCGACTTCGCCGCCGACCTGTTCGCCGTCGGGCTGGTCGCGCTGTATCTGCTCCAGGGCGCGAAGCCGGACACCAGGGCCCTGATCGAGCGCTTCGAGGCGGGCGGCACACCGGGGGCGCCGCAGGGCGTGCCCGATCCGCTGTGGGAGGTCGTGGCGGCCCTGCTGCAACCGGATCCCACCGCCCGGTTCCGCAGCGCCACGGGCGCGCGCAAGGCCCTCGCGACGGCGCGGGAGCTGGTGCCCGAGCCGGACGGCGACGGCGAGCAGCTGGAGGTGTTCGACCAGCTCGGACCGCTCCCGGAGGGGTTCGGACCCGAGGGGCCGCTGCGCGTTCCGCCGGCCGTCGCGGGCCCTGCCCCGCACCGGGCCCCGGGCCAGGCGCCGTGGACGGCCCCGAAAGGCTCGCCGGCCGCCGGGGCACACGAGGTCCGGCCCCCGGACGGCACACCGTCCCCGGCGCCGGGAGGAGCCGGGACACCGGGAGGAGTCGGGACGCCGGGAGGAGTCGGGACGCCGGGAGCGCCGTACCCGGGCGGCTCCTGGACATGGGCGGGCGGTGGACCGCCGCGCCCCGCGACCGGTCCGGTGCCGCCGCCGCCCACGCGCGCGCCCCTGACGTCCGGCACCGGCCGGTCGCCGTCCCACGGCACGGCGGTCCCGCCCGCCTCGCCCCCGCCCACCCCCGTGCCCTTCGTCGTACCGCCCAGGCCCCCGTCCGATCCGACACCGCCGCCCCGGCGAGCACCCGACCCGTCGGACAGCGGGGGCTTCCCCCTGCCACCGCCGGCACGTGAGGCGGTCCACGCCGCGCCGCGAACGCCTCGGGCCGTGCCCGGCTCCCCCACGCCTCCGGCCCCCGCGTCTCCCGTGCAGGCGCCGCACCCGGGGCACGCGTACCTGCCGACGGCCGGTCAGCCGGCGGCCCCGGTCCCGGCTCCGGCCCCCGTCGAGCCGCGCTCCGCCCACGCGTACGCCGCCGTGTCCCCCCACACGCCCACCCGGCCGCGCCCGGCCGTGCGGCACGCACGGCGGCCCGCCGTGCGTCCGGGTCCCCCGGCGAGGGTCGCCGTACCGGTCCTGCTGCTCGCCCTGGTGTGCTTCGCGGTGGGATTCTGGGCGCTGGCCCACAGCGGACGCGGCTGAGGCGGAGGGCTCAGCCGGCGCGTCCGCGCGAGGGCCGTGCGGCCCATCCGCCGCGCGCCCGCCGACGCGCGAGCGCCGTCCACAGCCCGAGCCACAGGACCAGGACCGCGCCGGTGCCGAGACCGCCCGCGGCGACCAGTTCCATGGCACGGCCGCTCCCCCCGGCCGCCTCCCCCCGGCCGGCCGCGGTCGCCCCGTCGCCGCGCCGCCGCGTGTCCGTGCTCGGCACCGCGGACGTCCCCTCGCCGGCGCCGATCCTCTCCCCCGGCCGCGGCGCGGCCGCCTCCCGGTCGGCGGCGGTGACCTCGAAGACGCCGCCGGGCACCGGGCGTCCGGCGTACGACGGCGGGGAGGCCGGCGTCCCGCTCACCCGCACCCGCAGCGTCAGCCCGAAGGGGCCGTCGCCGAACCTGTCCGCGACGGGCGTGCCGAGGTGCACCGCGAGGTAGTACCAGCCCCCGAACCGCATCGCGCCGACGCGGTCGCTGACGGAGTGGCGGTTGGCGTAGGCGACGGGGGGCAGCGGCCCGAGCACGGCGGAGGCCTGGGCGCCGCCGTATCCGGCTCCGGCGTCCTCGACGTGGGCGCGCACCGGGTTGTACAGGGACACGGCCAGGGCCGTGCCCACATAGCCGGCGCCGCCGGCGCCGGTGGAGCTGCCGAGCTCGGCGGTGGCGGAGATCCGCTGGCCCCAGTCGACGGGGACCTTGTAGAAGAGGGTCTGCCCGGGTTCGATCGCGTCCCGCCACACCCCCTGCCCCAGGGCGCTCGCCGCGGCGAAGCCGGCGCCGCCCGGCCGCTCACGGGCCTCTCCCTGTACGGGCGCGGGGCTCGCGGAGTCCCAGGCCCCCGGCGGGCTCGTCGCCCCGGCCTGCCGTGGGGCCGGTTCGGACACATAGCCGAGCTCCAGGTCCCAGTCGCCGGAGGCGGACGGGGAAGCGGCCGTGGCACGCCGTTCCACCACGACGTAGTACGTCCCCGCGTCCGCGCAGCCGTAGGTGCCCGGGCCGGTCTGGCGGGCGGCGGAGGCGACGAGGGGATGGGGGCTCTGGGTGGGGCCGACGTAGGCGACCCCGGTGGAGCAGGTGATGCCGTCGGCGTCCTGGACGGACACCTTGATCCCGTCGGAGGAGGTGACCCGCGCGCCCGCGCCGGGCACGGCCGTCACGGAGGCGTAGGCGTTCACGGCGGAGTCGAGCTCCAGGCGGTAGTAGCGCCTGCCCTCGGCGGGCAGCGAGCTGCGATAGGAGTGCCCGGCGTCCAGGCGCGCCGCGCCGGTGGTGCCCGGGGAGCCCTGGACCGTGCGCGCGTCGCGGTCGAAGGCGTACGGCGGCGGCGCGGCCGGTGCCGGACGCGCCGGGACTCCTCCGGCGGCCGCCGTGAGCGCGGTCAGTGCCGTGAGCGCCGCGGTCACGCACAGGACCAGAGCCGTGCGCCCCGGTGTGCGGGCGGATCCGGGCGCCCGCCAGCGCGCCCCCGTGCGCCTGCCCATCACGCGCCCCCTCGCCGTCACCCGCAGCCCGGACCGGACGGCCATCCTGCCTCGCGCACCCCGCCCGTACCCGCGATTTCCGTACAAGCGGCCGAAACGATGCCCGCGTGAGCCCCGCACCGGCCTCGCGCACCCCCGTGCAACACAAAACCCCGACCGCGTCGGCGGCCGGGGCTTGCTCCGAATCTGTTTCTACGGGACTCTCACGAACCCGCGGGCACGGAGTCGGTCGCCTCCGTCCACAGATCCTGCTCGGCGCGATCCGCCTGGATCTGGCGGTACACGAGGAGCCCGCCGATGGCGGCCAGTGCGACCAGGAGAAGCTTCTTCACCGCGCGACCTCGTCTTTCGTTGACGTAGGGGACCTCTGGCGCCCGACTATACACACCGATCGATATCGATCGGTGACCTGCGTCGGACCTCAACTCGGCTCTGTGACAACGCAGTACGAAGGGTGACCGACATCGTCACCATGAGGCGATCACCCCTCACGGAAAGTGACATCTGCCGCTCGCGCCCCGGTTTCGCAACTTTCCGGACCTCTTGCGTCCATACGAGTGGTGTTCATCCGAAGATCGCGGCGCCACGGGCGTCGGTCCACCACTTCCGCGCCTCCTTACACATCATGAGGAAAGTACGCAAATCGCCCGACCCGAATGTGAGGGGATATGGCCCTGAACAAGGTCTCGACGCTCTGGAACGCGGTCGTCACCGCCTTCCTGGCCCTGTGCACCGCGCTCGGACTCATCACCACGACCGCCGGCACGCAGGTAACCCAGCCGGATCCGGAGCGCAACAGCGGCCGACCCGAGCCGAAGCCCGAGCCGGCCCCGGAGCCGGAGCTGGCCGGCGGGCCGCCCCCTCCGGAGCGCGACGGCCCCCCTCGCACGACGGTGACCCTCCCGACGCAGTCACGAAGGACCTGGGCCCACGATCGGGCACTGCCCCCCACGATGCGACAACGCATCAGCGCCGAGGCGCACGGCTCCTCCCCGGCGGCCCGCTCGCACCAGCCCGCACCGGGCATCCCGGCACCCGCGGCCCCCTCGACCCCCCTCGCCCGCTCCGCCCTCAGGCCCCGCGCCGACCCGACGGCCCCGCACCTCGAACCGGGCGCACGGCTCGCCCACTGACTCCACTGACTCTCCGAGCAGAACCAGCAGGACCCGCAGGACCCCTCTTCTTCTCAGCACCACCGTGCCCCACCCGGGGCACACCCGGATCCACCAGGGGCGATTCCGCGTACACCGCTCCCAGCCGAACGGCCCGGCACCTGCCCTCCAGGTGCCGGGCCCTCGGCGTCGCCCACGGCGGCCCGGAGTCCCAGGAGTTGCCGGCGGCCCCACCCCGTCACGCGCTGATCGGTGCGACGGGCCCCGTCCGCCACCTGACCGCGACGGCTGCTCCGGCTCCCCTGGCGGCGTCGACCTGGAGGGCGGCCCGCACGGCGATGGGCCGCTGAACGGAGCCAATTCCCTGGTGACCGCGCGCCGCGCACGGGATGATCCCTCCCATGACAAGAGCGGCGGGACCGGGCGGCGACCACGAGTGGACGGAGGTCCTGGCCTGGGCCCAGGGCCTCGTCTCACCCGACCCCGCCGAACGCGCCGCCGCCCACGCCCGCCAGGACAGGGCCCGCGAGGAGCGGTGGGCCTCGATCGACCGGCTGCGGTCAGGCCCGTTCCGCAGGCTGCGGTTCACGGCCCGGATGCGGGCCTGCCACAGGGCCTCCGGGCGCTGCCTGCCAGGGGCGCTGTGGAGCGGGGACGGCTACGACCGCGGGGGGATCGGCACCTGGCCGCGGCTGCCCCTCGCCCTGCTCTTCCTGGAGTGGGAGGCGCGCTTTCCCGAGGAGTGGACGCGGCACGCCAAGGCCTGGGGCACGAAGGAGTCCCTGATCCGCGCCCTGGCCGCCACCGACCACGACCACCGGCTGAGAGCCAGGCTGATCGACCTGGTCGAGCTGGCGGTCCGGCGGCCCTACCGGTGCAAGGACCGGGAGTACGTCCGCGTGGCCCGAGCGGTGGACGGCGCCGACCTCCGCGCCAGGCTCCACCGGGCCCAGCGCTCGGACGCCCCCGAGGCGCGCCGTCACGCGAGCTACGTCCTGTGGCTCCTGGACCACCCCGAAACCCCGAACACCCGCCACGTCTGGCGCACCTGGCTGACCGACGCCGACACCTGACGCCACTGGGCGAACTGCTCAGTCCCCGCCGCCGACATGACGAGCCCTGGCGTACGCTCCCGCCCGGATCTGAAGCACCGCACCGAGCACGACGAGCCCCAGGGCCATGGCGGAGACGACCAACCCCACTCCGGAGGGGACGCCGAGAACCCTGGCTCCGCCGTCCATGACGAAGCCGCCCCCCATCGCCGTCCGGCCCCACCCGGACCACCGCGACCGCGCGTGCGGAGGGCCTGCCCGACCGATCAGGGTCAACAGACCCACGACCACACCGAAGCAGCCGGCCCCCAGAGCGACCCACGCAGACATGGCGCCCCCCTCAACCCCTTGACCGAGGCCTGCGGCGCTCACCGTACAGGCTGCCACTGGTGTCGATCGCGGATGTCAAAAACCCCCGGCCGTGATGGACCGGGGGTTTTCCACTGGTGGGGCTAACAGGATTTGAACCTGTGGCCTCATCCTTATCAGGGATGCGCTCTAACCAACTGAGCTATAGCCCCGCCGCGCTCTGCGGTGTGTGTCCCGCGCGCTGACCCCTGAAGATTAGCGCACGAGGTGGGGAGTCCCAAAATCGATACCGGGAGCCCCACCGGCGGGCGCTACTCGTCCTCGGCCAGGGTCAGCTCGACGCCGCCCACGAAGCCCGCGGAGATGTTGTAGATGAACGCCCCGAGCGTGGCCAGGGCGGTCGCCAGGACCACGTCGATGACCGCGATGACGGTCGTGAACATCAGGACGTGCGGCAGGGACAGGAAGGACTGGAGGTCGAAGCCGTTGGACTCGTTCGACCCCGTGGCCTCCGAGATCGTGCCGCCGACCGTGGAGAAGACGCCCATCGCGTTCATGACCATCCACAGCACCGCCGACGCCACGATCGTGCAGACACCGAGCGCGATGGACAGCAGGAAGCTGACCTTCATCACGGACCACGGGTCCGCCTTCGCCACCCGCAGCCGGGCCTTGCGGACCCGGGGGGCGGTGCTCGCGCCGGTCCGCGGGCGGCGTACCGCGCCCGCCGGGGGCTGCGCCGGGTACGCCTGCGGCGGGTGGTAGGGGTCCGCGGGCCGCGGCGGGGCCTGGCGCTCGCCCGGCAGCGGGGAGGCGGCCGGCTCGTCCCCGGTGGCCGCGGGACGGGAGCCTGCCGCCTGCTGCCCGTTCTTCGGGCCACGGGTGTCCGTCACGGTCCCTCCCGGGGATCCCTGCGCCTCAGGGGAGTGCTCCGAGCCGGTGGCGGAGCCACGGCCGATGCCGTCCGATTCCGTGCCGGCCGGTCCGGCGCCCGTGGCTCCGCTCACGCTGACTCACTCCTCGTGCTACTCGGCCGAGGGCGCCTCACCCTCGTCCGTGCCGGTGGCCGTGGTGCCCTCGGCGGTCTCGTCCACGGGCTCATCGCCGTCGACCTCCTCCGCCTCGCGCCCCGCCTCGGCGTTACGGGCGATACCGACCACGGCATCGCGCTTGCCCAGGTTGATCAGTTGGACGCCCATGGTGTCACGGCCCGTCTCCCTGACCTCGTTGACCCGCGTGCGGATCACACCGCCGGACAGCGTGATGGCGAGGATCTCATCCGTCTCCTCGACCACCAGCGCGCCGACGAGCGAGCCGCGGTCCTCGACGATCTTGGCCGCCTTGATGCCGAGACCGCCGCGTCCCTGGACGCGGTACTCGTCGACGACGGTCCGCTTCGCGTACCCGCCGTCGGTGGCAGTGAACACGAACGTGCCCGGCCGTACAACATTCATCGAGAGAAGTTCGTCGCCCTCGCGGAAACTCATGCCCTTGACACCCGAGGTGGCACGGCCCATCGGGCGCAGCGAGTCGTCGGTCGCCGTGAAGCGGATGGACTGCGCCTTCCTGCTGATCAGCAGGAGATCGTCGTCGGGCGAGACCAGCTCGGCGCCGATCAGCTCGTCGTCCGACCCGTCCTCCATCTCGCGGAGGTTGATCGCGATGACGCCACCGGAGCGCGGCGAGTCGTAGTCCTTCAGGGGCGTCTTCTTGACCAGTCCGCCCTTGGTGGCGAGCACCAGGTACGGCGCCGCCTCGTAGTCGCGGATGGCGAGGATCTCGGCGATGGCCTCGTCCGGCTGGAAGGCGAGCAGGTTGGCGACGTGCTGGCCGCGGGCGTCCCGGCCGGCGTCGGGCAGCTCGTACGCCTTCGCCCGGTAGACGCGGCCCTTGTTGGTGAAGAACAGCAGCCAGTGGTGCGTGGTCGACACGAAGAAGTGGTCGACGATGTCGTCCTCCTTCAGCTTCGTGCCGCGCACCCCCTTGCCGCCGCGCTTCTGGGCCCGGTAGTCGTCGGTCTTCGTGCGCTTGACATAGCCGCCCCGGGAGACCGTGACGACGATGTCCTCCTCGGCGATGAGGTCCTCGATGGACATGTCGCCGTCGAAGGGGACGAGCTGGCTGCGGCGGTCGTCGCCGAACTTCTCGACGATCGCGGCGAGCTCCTCGCTGATGATGCCGCGCTGCCGCTCCGGCGAGGCGAGGATCGCGTTGTACTCGCGGATCCGCGCCTGCAGCTCGTCGTGCTCCTGGACGATCTTCTGCCGCTCCAGGGCCGCGAGGCGGCGCAGCTGCATCTCCAGGATGGCGTTCGCCTGGATCTCGTCGATCTCCAGAAGGCTGATCAGGCCCTCGCGCGCGATCTCGACGGTGTCGCTGCGCCGGATGAGCGCGATGACCTCGTCGATGGCGTCCAGGGCCTTCAGCAGGCCGCGCAGGATGTGCGCCCGCTCCTCGGCCTTGCGCAGCCTGAAGCGCGTACGGCGGACGACGACCTCGATCTGGTGCGTCACCCAGTGGCGGATGAACGCGTCCAGGGACAGGGTGCGCGGGACGCCGTCGACCAGCGCCAGCATGTTGGCGCCGAAGTTCGTCTGCAGGTCGGTGTGCTTGTACAGGTTGTTCAGGACGACCTTGGCGACCGCGTCCCGCTTGAGCACGATGACCAGGCGCTGTCCCGTGCGGGAGGAGGTCTCGTCGCGGACGTCGGCGATGCCGCCGATCTTGCCGTCCTTCACCAGGTCGGCGATCTTCTGCGCCAGGTTGTCCGGGTTGACCTGGTACGGCAGCTCCGTGACGACCAGGCACTGGCGGTTCTGGATCTCCTCGACCTCGACCACCGCGCGCATGGTGATCGAGCCGCGGCCCGTGCGGTACGCCTCCTCGATGCCCTTGCGGCCGACGACCAGGGCGCCGGTCGGGAAGTCGGGGCCCTTGATGCGCTCGATGAGGGCGTCGAGCAGCTCCTCGTGGGAGGCCTCCGGGTTCTCCAGGTACCACTGGGCGCCCGACGCGACCTCGCGCAGGTTGTGCGGCGGGATGTTGGTCGCCATGCCGACCGCGATGCCGGCCGAGCCGTTGATCAGCAGGTTCGGGAAGCGGGACGGGAGGACCGTCGGCTCCTGGGAGCGGCCGTCGTAGTTGTCCGTGAAGTCGACGGTGTCCTCGTCGATGTCGCGGACCATCTCCATGGACAGCGGCGCCATCTTGCACTCGGTGTAGCGCATGGCGGCGGCGGGGTCGTTGCCCGGGGAGCCGAAGTTGCCGTTGGAGTCGACCAGCGGCATCCGCATGGACCACGGCTGCGCGAGGCGGACCAGCGCGTCGTAGATGGAGGAGTCGCCGTGCGGGTGGTAGTTGCCCATGACGTCGCCGACGACGCGGGCGCACTTGTAGAAGCCCTTCTCGGGGCGGTAGCCGCCGTCGTACATCGCGTACAGGACACGGCGGTGCACGGGCTTGAGGCCGTCCCGCACGTCGGGCAGCGCACGCGAGACGATGACGGACATCGCGTAGTCGAGATACGAGCGCTGCATCTCCGTCTCGAGCCCGACGGGCTCGATCCGCAGGGTGGTGTCATCGCCTTCTTCGGGCGTCACAGGCGTCACGGGAGTGTTCTCGTCGGCCATTGCTGGTGAAGATCCTTCCTGGTGCGGTCAGCTGAGACCGACTCAGATGTCGAGGAAGCGGACGTCCTTGGCGTTGCGCTGGATGAACGCGCGGCGTGCCTCGACGTCCTCGCCCATCAGGACCGAGAAGAGGTCGTCGGCCTGGGCCGCGTCGTCGAGGGTCACCTGGCCGAGGACACGGTGGTCGATGTCCATGGTGGTGACGCGCAGTTCCTCGGCGTTCATCTCGCCCAGGCCCTTGAAGCGCTGCACGGAGTCGTCCTTGATCCGCTTGCCGCTCCGGCGGCCGAGGTCGATCAGGGCGTCGCGCTCGCGGTCGGAGTACGCGTACTCGAAGTCGTCCCGACCCCACTTGATCTTGTACAGCGGCGGGCGGGAGAGGAACACGTGCCCGGCCTCGACCAGCGGCCGCATGAAGCGGAACAGGAACGTCAGCAGCAGGGTGTTGATGTGCTGGCCGTCGACGTCGGCGTCCGCCATCAGGATGATCTTGTGATAGCGGAGCTTGGAGATGTCGAAGTCCTCGTGCACACCGGTGCCGAAGGCGGAGATCAGCGCCTGGATCTCCTGGTTCTGCAGGATCTTGTCGATCCGCGCCTTCTCGACGTTGAGGATCTTGCCGCGGATCGGGAGGATCGCCTGGTACTGCGGGTTGCGGCCGGACTTGGCCGAGCCGCCGGCGGAGTCACCCTCGACGATGAAGATCTCGCACTTGGTGGGGTCGTTCGACTGGCAGTCGGACAGCTTGCCCGGCAGCGACGCCGTCTCCAGCAGGCCCTTGCGGCGGGTGAGGTCGCGGGCCTTGCGGGCCGCCACGCGCGCGGTGGCCGCCTGGATGCCCTTGCGGATGATGTCCGTGGCCTCGTTCGGGTTGCGGTCGAGCCAGTCGTTGAGGTGCTCGTAGACCGCCCTCTGGACGAAGGTCTTCGCCTCGGTGTTGCCGAGCTTGGTCTTGGTCTGGCCCTCGAACTGCGGCTCGCTCAGCTTGACCGAGATGATCGCGGTCAGGCCCTCGCGGATGTCGTCACCGGTGAGGTTGTCGTCCTTCTCGCGCAGCAGCTTCTTGTCGCGCGCGTACTTGTTGATGAGCGAGGTCAGCGCCGCGCGGAAGCCCTCCTCGTGCGTGCCGCCCTCGTGGGTGTGGATGATGTTGGCGAAGGAGTACACGCCCTCGCTGTAGCCGCTGTTCCACTGCATCGCGACTTCGAGGGACAGGCTCTTGTCCCGGTCCTCGGCCTCCAGGCCGATCACGGAGGGGTGCACCGCCTCTCCCTTGCGGGAGTTGAGGTACTTCACGAAGTCGACGATGCCGCCCTCGTAGTGGTACGTGACGGTCTTGACCTCGGGGGTCTCGTCCGCGCCCGCCTCGTCCGCCTTGGCCGTGGCCTTCGCCGAGTCGCGCTCGTCGGTGAGCCGGATCGTCAGGCCCTTGTTGAGGAACGCCATCTCCTGGAAGCGCCGCGAGAGCGTCTCGAAGGAGTACTCGGTGGTCTCGAAGATGTCCGCGTCGGCCCAGAACGTGACCGTCGTGCCCGTCTCGTCCGTCGCCTCGTGCTGAGCCAGCGGGGCCGTGGGGACACCCAACTTGTAGTCCTGCGTCCAGCGGTGACCGTCGGTCCTGACCTCGACCGACACCTTGCTGGACAGGGCGTTCACCACGGAGACGCCGACACCGTGCAGACCGCCGGAGACCGCGTAGCCGCCGCCGCCGAACTTGCCGCCCGCGTGCAGCACGGTCAGCACGACCTCGAGGGCCGGCTTCCCCTCGGAGGGCACGATGCCCACCGGGATGCCGCGGCCGTTGTCCACGACGCGAACCCCGCCGTCGGCCAGGATCGTCACGTCGATGGTGTCCGCGTGCCCGGCCAGCGCCTCGTCGACGGAGTTGTCGACGACCTCGTACACCAGGTGGTGCAGACCGCGCTCACCGGTCGAGCCGATGTACATGCCGGGTCGCTTGCGTACCGCGTCCAGACCCTCAAGGACAGTGATGGCGCTCGCGTCGTACGACGCCGCGCCGACCTCGCCACTCGCTGCGGTGTCCACGCCGCTGAGGCCGGCGTCGGTGGACGGGATGTTCTCGTTGGGGTTGCCGGAATCGGCCACGAAGCGCCCTTTCTGGCACAGCACGAGCCAGGCTCTGGGGGTACCCCCGCTATGGGAGGTCGCCGGAGCGGCTGCGGCATGTTGCGTTGGTAAGCCTTGAAATCAGCGTTGCTCAGCTTTTCCCGGACGGTCCCCAGTCCTGGGGCGGGATTGTCTCCCAGTCTACCGGTAGCGCCGACAGTGATGGGGGTTTGCGGGCGCCTGAGTCCGCATGTGCCGCCCTCAACCGGTCTCACCCGACTCCCCATATATGGAACGGGGCTCCAAGAGGCTCTAAGAGGCATTCAGCGCTTTCGACTGTCAACCCTTGGCTACTGGGGAGTCGGGCCCGCGTTCACAACCGCACGCGGGTACGCCGAACAGGCCATCGGAGCCGTGCTCCGAGGCCTCGTGACGTGACGGACGTCACCCGTAGGTGTCACCGGGTCCCGTGCTGCCGGGGGCGCGCAAGGGGCCGTAGCGCTGGGGCGGGCCGCCGGGGCCCTGGACCTTGATCAGCCGGACGGTGCCGTGGCCGAGGTCCTCGTTGAGCCGCGCGACCAGCTGCGGCGCCAGCAGCCGCAGCTGTGTGGCCCAGGCCGTGGAGTCGCATCGCACGGTCAGGACGCGCTCGTCCTCGTCGTACCGCTCGGGCACGCAGTGCCCCGCGAGGCTGTCGCCGACGATCTGGGGCCAGCGGCCCATCACCCCGCCCACGGCGGCGGGGGTCTCCCAGCCGCGCTCGGTGATCAGCCGGTTGATGGCCGCGCCGAGCGCCATGGGGTCACGGCCGTCGGCACGGGCGCCGGAGCGCAGACCGCCCCGCCGCGCCTGCTTCTTCTGCTGTGCCGCGTCCCCGCGCGCGCGTGCCTGCTCCTTCGCGGCCCTGAGGGCCACGCGCGCGAGGTCCACGCCCGACGGCTCGGGGGTCTTGGCCCGTTCGGACCCGGGTGCGGGCCGGTCGGTGCTCACGCGCGCTCCACGGCGCCGTCGGACACGGCGTACCGCGTCCCCGTCAGGACATGCGGCACGTCGTCCTCGACCGCGGCGGTCACCAGGACCTGCTCGCCCGGCGCCACCAGTTCGGCCAGGCGTTCGCGGCGGCGGGTGTCCAGCTCGGCGAAGACGTCGTCCAGGACGAGCACCGGCTCGTTGCCCTCCGCGCGCAGCAGGTCGTACGACGCCAGGCGCAGCGCCAGCGCGTACGACCAGGACTCGCCGTGGGACGCGTATCCCTTGGCGGGCAGCCTGCCGAGGCTCAGCAGCAGATCGTCCCGGTGGGGTCCCACGAGGGTGACGCCGCGCTCGATCTCCTGCTTGCGGGACGCGGCGAGCGCCTCCATCAGCTGCTCGTGGAGGGCCTCGCGGGTGTGGCCCTCGCCGGGGGCGGACGACCTGTACTCCAGGGTGACGGGGCCGCCGCCGGGTGCCAGCTGCTCGTAGGCCTTGTCGGCGAGCGGCTGGAGGGCGGCGATCAGGTCGAGCCGCTGGGCGAGCAACTCGGCGCCGGCGCGGGCGAGATGCTGGTCCCAGATGTCGAGCGTCGACAGGTCCATGGTGCGCCCGCCGTGCCGGCGGGCCAGCGCGGCCGACTTGAGCAGGGTGTTGCGCTGCTTGAGGACCCGGTCGTAGTCGGAGCGGACCGACGCCATGCGGGGGGCGCGCGCGGTGATCAGCTCGTCCAGGAAGCGGCGCCGTTCGCCGGGGTCGCCCTTGACCAGGGTGAGGTCTTCCGGCGCGAACAGCACGGTCCGCACGATGCCGAGCACGTCCCTCGGCCTGACCTGCGAGGATCGGTTGATGCGGGCGCGGTTGGCCTTTCCGGGGTTCAGCTCCAGCTCGATCAGCTGCTGCCGGTCGCCCTGTCGGACCTGTGCGCGGACGACCGCGCGCTCGGCGCCCATGCGGACCAGGGGGGCGTCGGAGGAGACCCGGTGGCTGCCGAGCGTGGCCAGGTAGCCGACGGCCTCGACCAGGTTCGTCTTGCCCTGTCCGTTGGGGCCGACGAACGCGGTGACGCCCGGGTCGAGCGGGACCTCGGCCCGGGCGTACGAGCGGAAGTCGGCCAGCGAAAGATGCGTGACGTGCATGGTCGTTCGCCGGCCTCCCTCAGGCTGTGGACCGCGGGCGGCGGTCCTGTGGACTACTTCTTCTGGCTGTGGACGGCGTCCGCGCGGATCACTTCTTCTCCACCGCGTGGCCGCCGAACTGGTTGCGCAGCGCGGCGATCATCTTCATCTGCGGCGAGTCGTCCTGCCGTGAGCTGAAGCGGGCGAAGAGCGACGCGGTGATGGCGGGCAGCGGCACGGCGTTGTCGATGGCCGCCTCCACGGTCCAGCGGCCCTCGCCGGAGTCGGCCGCGACGCCGCGCAGCCTGTCGAGGTGCTGGTCCTCGTCGAGGGCGTTGACCGCGAGGTCGAGCAGCCAGGAACGGATGACCGTGCCCTCCTGCCAGGAGCGGAAGACCTCGCGGACGTTCTCCACGGAGTCGACCTTCTCCAGCAGCTCCCAGCCCTCGGCGTAGGCCTGCATCATGGCGTACTCGATGCCGTTGTGGACCATTTTCGCGAAGTGGCCCGCGCCGACCTTGCCCGCGTGCACGGCGCCGAAGTCGCCCTCGGGCTTGAGGGCGTCGAAGACCGGCTGCACCTTGGCGACGTCCCCGGCGTCGCCGCCGTACATCAGCGCGTAGCCGTTGCTCAGGCCCCAGACACCGCCCGAGACACCGCAGTCCACGAAGCCGATGCCCTTGGCGGCCAGCTCCGCGGCGTGCTTCTCGTCGTCGGTCCAGCGCGAGTTTCCGCCGTCCACCACGACGTCGCCGGGCTCCAGGAGCTCGGCGAGCGTGTCGATCGTGGACTGGGTCGGGGCGCCGGCCGGGACCATCACCCACACCACCCGCGGTGCCGCGAGCTTGCCCACAAGCTCTTCGAGGCTGTGGACATCGGCGAGGTCCGGGTTGCGGTCGTATCCGACGACGGTGTGGCCCGCGCGGCGTATCCGCTCGCGCATGTTGCCGCCCATCTTGCCGAGGCCGACGAGACCGAGCTCCATCAGGTGCTTCCTTAGGGTGCGACGCGACATGAGGGCACTTTCGTACCCGTGTCCGAGCCTAGACCCGGACGCTCACGCACATCTGTGGGCATACCCGCTCAGACGTGGGCCCCGGCTCGCCGCCAGGGCCCGTGGTCCGAAGCCGCTCAGCCGCTCAGCCGCACCGGCATGATCAGGTACTTGTACGCCTCGTCCGCCTCGGCGTCCATGGCCGGCTTGCCGCTGAGCAGGGCGGGCTTCGTGGACGTCGTGAAGGACAGCTGGGCGACCGGGGAGTCGATCGCGCTCAGACCGTCCAGCAGGAAGGTCGGGTTGAAGGCGATCGAGATGTCGTCGCCCTCCAGGTTCGCGTCGACCCTTTCCACAGCCTGTGCGTCGTCGCTGGAGCCGGCCTCCAGGATCAGCACACCCTGCTCGAAGCTCAGGCGCACCGGGGTGTTGCGCTCGGCGACCAGGGCCACGCGCTTGACGGCCTCCACGAAGGGGGCGGTCTCGATGGTGGCGACCGAGTTGAACTCCGTCGGGAACAGCGTGCGGTACTTCGGGAGGTCGCCCTCCAGCAGACGCGTCGTCGTCCGTCGTCCGGCGCCCTCGAAGCCGATCAGGCCCTCGCCCGAGCCGGAGCCGGACAGCGCCAGGATGACGCTGTCGCCGCTGGTGAGTGCCTTGGCGGTGTCCAGCAGGGTCTTGGCGGGCACCAGGGCGACGGCGGAGGCGTCCGGGTTCTCCGGCTTCCACAGGAACTCGCGGACGGCGAAGCGGTAGCGGTCGGTGGAGGCCAGGGTGACCGTGTCGCCCTCGATCTCGATCCGCACACCGGTGAGCACGGGCAGCGTGTCGTCCCGGCCCGCGGCGATGGCGACCTGCTGGACGGCGGAGGAGAAGACCTCGCCGGGGACCGTGCCCGTCGCGTTCGGCATCTGGGGGAGGGCCGGGTACTCCTCCACAGGGAGGGTGTGGAGTGTGAACCGGGAGGAGCCGCAGACCACCGTCGCCCGTACACCGTCTGTGGAGATCTCCACCGGGCGGTTGGGGAGGGCGCGGCAGATGTCGGCGAGCAGCCGGCCGGAGACGAGGACCGTGCCCTCCTCGTCGACCTCGGCGTCCACCGAGACACGCGCTGAGACCTCGTAGTCGAAGCCGGACAGGCTCAGCTGCCCTTCCTCGGCCTTCAGCAGCAGACCGGCGAGGACAGGCGCCGGCGGCCGGGCCGGAAGGCTGCGCGCCGCCCAGGCCACTGCCTCCGCGAGTACGTCGCGTTCCACCCGGATCTTCACCGTAAGCCGCCTCCTGCTGTTGCCGGCGTTCTCGCCCTGCCTGGCCTTCGTCGTCTGACTCGGTGTCGTGGTCCCCGGTGAGGGGCAGGACACCGGGGACCAGTCTGACGCACGGCACTGACAGTAGGTGCCTCTCGGGGTCAAGTCATGACGAGCGGCAGTCGGGAGCCGGAGAGCAAGTTGTGCACAGGGCCCACTTCGAAACGAGATCCCAGCTAACTCTAGTTGGGAGTAGTAGTAGGGCCTGTGGATACCGTGGATAACCTTGTTTCCGCAGGTCAGGGCCCATATTTTGTCCACCGGTCCTGTGGGTGGAGCCCGTGGACAACTCAGGGAATCTGTGGAGAACAGAAAGTTCTGCACACCCCGTGCACAGCTTCGGGCGACTTCTCCCCAGGGCCGTCCCCAGCTTTACCCACCTTTCCCACAGGGCAATCCCGCATCTTGGTGTGACGGCTTTCACTCGGGCCGGTGAGAGGCCGCGTCTCGTTGCCGAACAGTGGACAGACATGTGGAGAAGGTCCGGGACACTGGGGACAACCGGGCTCAGCCTGTGGGTTGTCGGTGGACAACTTCGTGCACAGCCTGTGGATCTCTTCTTTGTCCACAGGCTGTGGAGACCGTTCATCCACGAATCCACAACCCGCTGAGCTGGGCGGACAGTTCATCCACGACGCGACCTGTGGACAGGATCTGGACAACTCGGCGGTCCCCAGGATGTGGACGGAAGAAAGTCGGCACATCTGTGGAGAGTGGCCGTAACCCGGCAGGTATTCGAACACCGGATGTCGGGCGAGGTGCCGTCGGGGGTCTCGCCCTCCTGAGCCTGGGACCCCCGACGGGCCCCCGCGAGGAGGCCTGGGACGGGAGAACGTCTCCGGGAGTCGGGAGTCGGGAGCCGGGAGCCGGGAGCCGGGAGCCGAGAGCCGAGAGCCGGGAACGGCCGAGGGCGCCCTCGGGAGAGTTCCCGGGGCGCCCTCAGGCGTCGTGCGCTGTGCGGCGTCAGCCGTTCTTGATGCGGTTCGTCAGCTCGGTCACCTGGTTGTAGATGGAGCGCCGCTCGGCCATCAGCGCGCGGATCTTCCGGTCGGCGTGCATCACCGTCGTGTGGTCGCGCCCGCCGAACTGCGCGCCGATCTTCGGCAGCGACAGGTCCGTCAGCTCACGGCACAGGTACATCGCGATCTGGCGGGCGGTCACCAGGGCGCGGCCGCGCGAGGTGCCGCACAGGTCCTCCACGGTCAGCCCGAAGTAGGTGGCGGTGGCCGCCATGATGGCGCTCGCCGTGATCTCGGGAGCCGAGTCCTCGCCGCCGGGGATCAGGTCCTTGAGGACGATCTCCGTCAGACCGAGGTCCACCGGCTGCCGGTTGAGCGAGGCGAACGCCGTCACCCGGATCAGCGCGCCCTCCAGTTCGCGGATGTTGCGCGAGATCCGGGAGGCGATGAACTCCAGTACCTCCGGCGGGGCGTTGAGCTGCTCCTGCACCGCCTTCTTGCGCAGGATCGCGATCCTCGTCTCCAGCTCGGGCGGCTGGACGTCGGTGATCAGGCCCCACTCGAAGCGGTTGCGCAGCCGGTCCTCCAGGGTGACCAACTGCTTGGGCGGCCGGTCCGAGGAGAGCACGATCTGCTTGTTCGCGTTGTGCAGCGTGTTGAAGGTGTGGAAGAACTCCTCCTGCGTCGACTCCTTCTGCGCCAGGAACTGGATGTCGTCGACCAGCAGGATGTCCATGTCGCGGTAGCGCTTGCGGAACGCGTCCGCCTTGCCGTCGCGGATGGAGTTGATGAACTCGTTGGTGAACTCCTCGGAGCTCACGTAGCGCACGCGCGTGCCCGGGTAGAGGCTGCGCGCGTAGTGCCCGATCGCGTGCAGCAGGTGCGTCTTGCCGAGCCCCGACTCCCCGTAGATGAACAGGGGGTTGTACGCCTTCGCGGGGGCCTCGGCGACGGCGACCGCGGCCGCGTGCGCGAAGCGGTTCGAGGCGCCGATGACGAACGTGTCGAAGAGGTACTTCGGGTTCAGGCGAGCCGTGGGCTCGCCCGGCCTGGTGGCCGGTGCCGGCTGCGCGGCCAGCGGGCCCGGGGCACCGCTGACGGGTCCCTGTCCCACCGGACCGCCCCGGTGCACATGGCCGTTGCCGGGCGAGGAGTCCTGCGGCTCGCGCCGGTCGGGACGCGGCTTGTCGTAGTCGGAGCGACCCGTGTCGTAGTCCGACCGTGTCCCGTCGTAGTCGGAGCGCCCCGCCTCGTAGTCGCTACGCCCGCCGCCCTCGTACTCGGAACGCTGCTTGTCGTAGTCCGGGCGCTGCTGCTCGTAGGGAGGCCGGTCCAGCGACTGCGTGCGGTAGTCGGGGGCGGGCGAGGCGTAGGGGTCGCGTTCGGGGAAGCCCAGACGCTGCTGCTGCCAGCCGTAGTCGTCCTGCCCCGGGCGCGGCCAGGCACCGGGCTCGGGCCGCTGGTACTCACCGGGGTAGGCCGGCCGCGCGGTGGGCATCTGGTCGCCCGGTCCGCCGGGGAGCTGCTCGGAGTGCCCGCCGCGGTGGTCCTCGGGACGGTGGCGGCCGTATCCCTCGTAGCCGCCCTGGCCGTTGTACGGGTCGCGGCTCTGGTGCGTGTCACGGCTCTGGTGGGCGGGGGGCTCCGGCTCCTCGTAGCGGGGCTGGGCCGCCGGGGCCGCGGGCTCCCCCGCCGATTCGTCGACGGTGATCGCGATGCGGATGGGACGGCCGCACTCCCGGCTCAGGGTGTCGCTGACGACCGGCGCGAGCCGGCCCTCCAGGACGCCCTTGGCGAACTCGTTCGGCACCGCGAGGAGCGCCGTGTCCGCCACCAGGGCGAGCGGCTGGCAGCGCTTGATCCAGTGCTCGTCCTTGGCTTCGACACCCGCACCCCGCCCCTCGCCGAGAAGCTGCTCGAGTACTCGCGGCCACACTGCGGCAAGATCGGCGGGTACGTCAGCCACAGGGCACGCTCTCTCACAGGTCCCACGAACGTGTGGTCGCGGGAAGTCGGGATGTCCATCGGATCGGCCGGGACAACGGAACGAATCGGAGTTCAGCCACGGTAGTCAGGGCGGCGGGTAGGGTTCAAGTTGTTGTCCCCAGCCTGTGGACAAGTGTCTCCCCCGGTTCGTTGGTTTGACCGGATGGCGCAGCCCCGCGTACCGTAACCAGGTCGAGTTGTCGATGGCTGCTGCCGCCTGCCTCCGATGGGCACAGATCGCAAAGCAGTGCTCGGACCAGGGCACATTTCGGTGATCGGGAAGCGGTGCACTCGGGCGTTGCGAGCTACTCGTGGGCGCACGGTGACAGCCAGGCGACACCCCGCGAACCATCGAATCATTACTGGAGCCCCCGAGTGAGCAAGCGCACCTTCCAGCCGAACAACCGTCGTCGCGCGAAGACCCACGGCTTCCGGCTGCGGATGCGCACCCGTGCCGGCCGCGCCATTCTGGCGTCCCGCCGCAGCAAGGGTCGCGCCCGCCTGTCCGCCTGATCGCCTACAGGTCATGACGTGCTGCCTACCGAGCATCGGCTGAGGCGGCGCGAGGACTTCGCGACCGCGGTACGCCGAGGACGTCGGGCTGGACGCCCGCTTCTCGTCGTCCATCTTCGTAGCGGTGCCACGGACCCGCACGCGCCTGGGGAGAGCGCTCCCTCGACGCGTGCGGGTTTCGTCGTGAGCAAAGCCGTGGGCGGAGCGGTCGTACGCAACAAGGTGAAGCGAAGGCTTCGCCATCTGATGCGTGATCGAGTGGCCCTGTTGTCCCCCGGTAGCCTGGTAGTCGTACGAGCGCTGCCCGGTGCGGGTGACGCCGACCAAGCACAGCTGGCCCGAGACCTGGATGCCGCCCTACAACGGCTACTGGGAGGAGGGGGCGCGCGATGAAGTACCCGCTGCTGGCTCTGATCAAGATCTACCAGTGGACGATCAGTCCACTGCTCGGACCGGTCTGCAAGTACTACCCGTCGTGCTCCCACTATGGATACACGGCCATAGACCGGCACGGTGCGATCAAGGGAACGGCACTCACCGCCTGGCGCATCCTGCGGTGCAATCCGTGGTCGCTCGGTGGTGTGGACCATGTCCCACCCCGCAAGCGCCCGCGGTGGCACGAAATGCTGCGTGACGCCTGGCGTGCACGCAAGGGCGGGCCCTCCGCCGCCGAACCGGCCATCGGGGAGAACCCCTCCTCGAGCCCGGCCGCAGAGACCCCGTCCCATGCCCAAGGAGCATGATTAGTGGACACGATTGCCAGCCTCTTCAGCTTCATCACCACACCCGTCTCCTGGGTCATCGTCCAGTTCCACACGGTGTACGGGGCGATTTTCGGTCCCAACACGGGCTGGGCCTGGGGCCTGTCCATCGTGTCCCTGGTGATCCTGATCCGTATCTGCCTGATCCCGCTCTTCGTGAAGCAGATCAAGGCGACCCGGGCCATGCAGACGCTCCAGCCCGAGATGAAGAAGATCCAGGAGCGCTACAAGAACGACAAGCAGCGCCAGTCCGAAGAGATGATGAAGCTGTACAAGGACGCGGGCACCAACCCGCTCTCCTCGTGCCTTCCCATCCTGGCGCAGTCCCCGTTCTTCTTCGCCCTGTACCACGTGCTCAACGGCATCGCGTCGAACAAGACCATCGGTGTCATCAACGAGCCGCTGCTCGCCAGTGCCCAGAAGGCCCATGTCTTCGGCGCCCCGCTGGCCGCGAAGTTCCTCGACAGCGCTGACACGGTCCAGAACCTCGGCGCCACGCTGACCGACGTCCGGGTCGTCACGGCGATCATGATCGTCCTGATGTCCGCGTCGCAGTTCTACACGCAGCGCCAGCTGATGACGAAGAACGTCGACACCACGGTGAAGACGCCGTTCATGCAGCAGCAGAAGATGCTGATGTACGTCTTCCCGCTCATGTTCGCCTTCCTCGGCATCAGGTTCCCGGTCGGTGTCCTCATCTACTGGCTGACCACCAACGTGTGGACCATGGGCCAGCAGATGTACGTGATCCACAACAACCCGACCCCGGGTTCCAAGGCTCAGGCCGCCTACCTGGAGCGTCTGACCAAGCACGTCACGCACCACGGCAAGATCCGCAAGCGGAGCGAGAAGGCCATCGTCAAGGCCATCGTCGCCAAGGGCCGTGACCGCAACGAGTTCGAGCGCAAGTTCATCAACAGCCTGAGCAAGGCGGGTCTCGCGGCCCAGCCCGACGGCGTCGTGCTGAAGAGCGAGGCGGCGGCCGCGGTCACCGCCGAGGACGGTACGACGATCACCGAGACGGCCCCCAAGCGCCAGCAGCCCAAGCGCCAGAGCAAGTCCCAGCGCCAGTCGGGCACGGCCAAGGCCGCCGGCGAGTCGGCGCTGTCCACGTCGCTGAGCAAGTCCGACGACCTTGAGGACGCGAAGCCCGAGGACGCCGAGCGGGAGAGCGGCACCTCGGCCGGCGAGGCAAAGAAGTCGGCGCCTCAGACCGGCAACGGCGCGCGCAGCAAGGCCCAGTCCGGCCGCAAGGGCCCGCAGCGGCCCAAGTCCCCGTCCAAGAAGTAAGCGTCCACGAAGTAAGAAGGAGTCCATCCCGTGACGGAAGGCACCACCTCCGCCGCTGCCGAGGGCGCAGACACCCTGAGCCGCCTGGAGCAGGAAGGCGAGATCGCGGCGGACTACCTCGAGGGTCTGCTCGACATCGCCGATCTCGACGGCGACATCGACATGGACGTCGAGGCCGACCGCGCATCCGTTTCGATCATCAGTGACGGCGGCAGCCGCGATCTGCAGAAGCTGGTCGGACGGGACGGCGAGGTGATGGAGGCGCTCCAGGAGCTCACGCGCCTGGCGGTGCACCGGGAGTCCGGCGAACGGAGCCGGCTGATGCTGGACATCGGCGGCTTCCGCGCCAAGAAGCGCGCGGAACTCTCCGAGATCGGCGCCAAGGCGGCGGCCGAGGCGAAGAGCACCGGTGAGCCCGTGAAGCTCGACCCGATGACGCCGTTCGAGCGCAAGGTGGTGCACGACGCGGTCAAGGCCGCGGGACTGAACAGCGAGTCCGAGGGCGAAGAGCCGCAGCGCTTTGTCGTCGTGCTGCCCGCCTGATCCGGTCAGAACGCTTTTCCGGCCCCGTCTGTAGCGCAGACGGGGCCGGACTTTGTCAGCCTGGTAGTCAAGTCCTGGTGGTCTGCGCCCAGTGCGCTCATGCGGTACGGAAGGACGGTCCCCCGTGACGGAGGCAGCAGCGCTTCCCCCTGCGCCCGAGCAGGCACGTGAGGTGTTCGGCGATCGCTTCGAGGATGCGGTCCGCTATGCGGAACTGCTCGCCGAGGCGGGTGTGCAGAGAGGTCTGATCGGCCCGCGAGAGGTACCCCGGCTGTGGGAGCGGCACCTCTTGAACTGCGCGGTGCTCTCGGAGGTCGTGCCCGAGGGAGTGACCGTGTGCGATGTCGGCTCCGGGGCCGGACTGCCCGGAATCCCGCTCGCGCTCGTCCGGGACGACATCAAGATCACACTGTTGGAGCCGCTGTTGAGGCGCACCAACTTCCTCACCGAAGTCGTCGAACTGCTGGGCCTCGATCATGTGACCGTCATCCGGGGTCGTGCGGAGGAGGTCATGGGCAAGCTCCCTCCGGTGCATGTCGTGACCGCGCGCGCCGTTGCACCACTGGACCGCCTGGCCACCTGGGGAATCCCGCTGCTGCGTCCCTATGGGGAGATGCTGGCGCTCAAGGGGGACACGGCGGAAGAAGAGCTGAAGAGCGCTGCCACCGCTCTGGCCAAGCTGGGCGCGGTGGAGACGTCGGTCCTGCATGTCGGCGAGGGAGTGGTGGAGCCGCTGTCGACGGTGGTGCGGGTGGAGGTCGGGGAGAGCCCGGGCGGCGTGCGTTTCGCGGCCAAGCGCGCGAAGGCGGCCCGCACGGGACGGGTCCGTCGCCGACGGTGACCCGTCGCGGGGTGACCCCGTGGACCTCGGCCCTGGCCGGGCTTACGCCGCGGCGGCCGGCAAACCGGTACATCTCGGAGTGTCGCGGGGATCTGGCCCTGGCCGGTGTGCATCGTGTTTCACGTGAAACGTCGCTCACTGCTCCACGGCATCATCAGTCGAGGCCGGGTCGCGGCCGAACCCCGAGAGCGTAAGCCCCTTGGATCCCCCCGGGGTCCGTCCATCCATGGCACTTCGCCGCCCAGTAAGGGGACGGAGTTGTCCACAGAGGTGGATTTCTCCACAGAAGAGCAGACCTCACTGGTTCACCACCCCACAGGCATGGGAGGCTCTGTTCATCGCGAGCCAGAAGTCGAGGAGAGTGAATCCTTGCGGTCCGACGCCAACATCGCGGGACCGATGACCGATCCGGTCCCCGGTCCCCGTACCGAATCGATGGGGGAGGATGTTTCACGTGAAACACCGCCCCCGATGGACGACACTCCCATCGGTCGCGCCGCCCAGCTTGCTGTAGAGGCGCTGGGTCGCGCCGGTGAAGGCTTGCCGCGCCCCGAGCAGACCCGTGTCATGGTGGTCGCCAACCAGAAGGGCGGCGTCGGCAAGACCACGACAACGGTCAACCTCGCCGCGTCTCTGGCTCTGCACGGTGCCCGTGTCCTGGTGGTCGACCTCGATCCGCAGGGAAACGCATCCACGGCGCTGGGGATCGACCATCACGCCGAAGTCCCGTCCATCTACGACGTGCTGGTCGAGAGCAGGCCGCTCGCCGAGGTCGTCCAGCCGGTCCCGGACGTCGAAGGCCTCTTCTGTGCTCCGGCAACGATCGATCTCGCCGGTGCGGAGATCGAGCTGGTCTCCCTGGTGGCTCGGGAGAGCCGACTGCAGCGGGCGATCCAGGCATATGAGCAGCCGTTGGACTACGTCCTCATCGACTGTCCCCCCTCGCTGGGGTTGCTCACGGTCAATGCGATGGTCGCAGGAGAGGAGGTGCTCATCCCGATCCAGTGCGAGTACTACGCGCTCGAAGGGCTCGGCCAGCTCCTGCGCAATGTCGACCTGGTGCGAGGGCACCTCAATCCCCATCTGCATGTGTCGACCATCCTGCTCACCATGTACGACGGTCGTACGCGTCTGGCGTCCCAGGTCGCGGAAGAGGTGCGCAGCCACTTCGGCGACGAGGTCCTCCGGACGAGCATTCCTCGCTCCGTCCGTATCTCGGAGGCCCCTAGCTATGGGCAGACGGTGTTGACCTACGATCCTGGATCGAGTGGCGCACTCTCCTATCTTGAGGCGGCGCGTGAAATCGCGCTGAAGGGTGTGGGCATCCACTACGACGCGCAGCAGGCCCACAGTGGCGCCCAGATGGAACAGAGCATGGTGGAGGGGATCCAGTGAGTGAGCGACGGAGGGGGTTGGGCCGTGGCCTTGGCGCGCTGATCCCTGCTGCCCCGACGGGTGAGAAGGCGGCTGCTTCGAGCGGGTCGGCAACCGGCTCCTCCGCCCCGTCGAGGGCGACGCTGACCGCCGAACGCGGTGTCGCGGCGGCCAAGGTGGCGACACTTCCCGCTGTTTCACCGGAAACGGAGGAGCCCGCGGCGGGCGATGACACGGAGGCACCCCAGCCTCCCCTCGGTGCCCACTTCGCCGAGCTTCCCCTGGACTCCATCACCCCGAACCCCCGGCAGCCGCGTGACGTCTTCGACGAGGACGCACTGTCCGAGCTGATCACCTCCATCAAGGAGGTCGGTCTCCTCCAGCCCATCGTGGTGCGGCAGGTGGATCCCGGGCGCTACGAGCTGATCATGGGTGAGCGCCGCTGGCGTGCATGCCGTGAGGCCGGCCTGGAGTTCATTCCGGCGATCGTGCGGGCCACGGACGATGAGAAGCTCCTTCTGGACGCCCTGCTGGAGAACCTTCACCGGGCCCAGCTGAACCCGCTGGAAGAGGCTGCCGCCTACGACCAGCTCCTCAGGGACTTCAACTGCACTCACGATCAGCTGGCGGACCGCATCGGACGCTCGCGCCCTCAGGTGTCCAACACCCTGCGGCTGCTGAAGCTGTCTCCCGCGGTCCAGCGCCGGGTTGCCGCCGGCGTGCTGTCAGCGGGACATGCGCGGGCTCTGCTGTCCGTCGATGACTCGGAGGAGCAGGACAGGCTGGCCCACCGGATCGTGGCCGAGGGGCTGTCCGTTCGGGCCGTCGAAGAGATCGTGACTCTTATGGGATCGCATCCGAAGAGCGCCCCGCGGTCCAAGGGACCGCGTGCCGGCACTCGGGTGTCCCCGGCGCTGAGCGACCTCGCGACCAGGCTCTCGGATCGCTTCGAGACCCGGGTGAAGGTCGACCTCGGCCAGAAGAAGGGCAAGATCACCGTCGAGTTCGCATCGATGGAGGACCTGGAGCGCATCCTTGGTTCACTCGCCCCCGGTGAGGGCTCCGTTCTTCAGCGGAGCCTCCTGGACGGAGAGGCCGAGGACTCGGAGGACTGAGTCCCCACGGCCGCCCGAGGGGCGCCCGGTCGGTGACCAGAAGGAGCGGATCGTGTCCGGTGTGTACCGGACACGATCCGCTCTTTGCTTTCAGTCGGTATCGATGCAATCGCATCATGGATACGATGCGTTGGGGTATGGCACATCCACCTGGCAGCACCTTTCATCGGGAGGCAGGGGCCATGCGAGCCATGAGCCGTACCGGACTGGTGACCGCGGGCCTGGGTCTGGGAGCGGTCGGCGGGTTCGTCGGCAGCCTGCTCAGGGAGCGGAGCACTCTCACAGCCGCCCGCGACGCGGCGGGCGAAGGAAGCGAGGAACAGCCTTCATGGGGCGTCGGCTCGTACCGCTCACGCTGGACAACCTCCCGGATCTTCCCAGCCGCTGCCGCGCGTGTGTCTTCTGGGAACTGGACCCCGTCAGTGGTGAGGCCGCGGTAACGGCCGGAACCGCCGCGTTGGAGAAGGAGTCCTGGATCTCCGCCGTGCTGCTGGACTGGGGATCCTGTGGCCGGGTGGTCTACGTGGACGACGTCCCGGTGGGCTTCGTGCTGTACGCGCCCCCCGCCTATGTCCCGCGCTCCACAGCGTTCCCCACGAGCCCGATAGCGCCGGACGCGGTGCAGTTGATCACGGCCTTCATCATGCCCGGGTACCAGGGGCAGGGCCTCGGTCGGGTGATGGTCCAGACGGTCGCCAAGGATCTGCTGCGTCGGGGCTTCAAGGCGATCGAGGTGTTCGGCGACGCTCGGTGGAAGGAACCGGCATGTCTGCTGCCCGCCGAGCACCTTCTGGCGGTGGGCTTCAAGACGGTCCGTCCGCACCCGAGGCACCCCCGGCTGAGGCTGGAGCTGCGTACGACGCTGTCGTGGAAGGAAGACGTGGAGATGGCGCTGGACCGCCTTCTGGGGGCCGTACAGAAGGAACCGGCGCTGCGCCCGTTGTGAGAGTGGAATGCGAAGGGGCCAGCCCCCGAGGGCTGGCCCCTTCGATGTTTCACGTGAAACATCGCCGCTTCAGCGGCGTCGTCGACTACTCGCCGATGAAGTGCTCAAGGTCGCGGACGATCGCGGCCTTCGGCTTTGCGCCCACGATCGTCTTGGCGACTTCGCCGCCGTGGTAGACGTTCAGGGTCGGGATCGACATCACACCGTACTTGGCGGCCGTTGCCGGGTTCTCGTCGATGTTGAGCTTGACGACCTCGATCTTGTCGCCGTACTCGGCGGCGATGGCCTCCAGCGACGGAGCGATCTGGCGGCACGGACCGCACCAGGCGGCCCAGAAGTCCACCAGGACAGGCTTGTCGCTCTTGAGGACGTCCTGCTCGAAGGTGCTGTCGGTCACGTTCTTCAGAGTGCCGGCCACGGCGGGCTCCTTAACTCGGTCGTGCGGTGCGGGTCAGGGCGGAAGGGGGGCGTGTGGAGGCCTGCTCGGCCTCGACGGTGCCTGCTACTCGCTGTCAGCCAGGGCAGCGAGGAAGCGCTCGGCGTCGAGAGCGGCGGAGCAACCGGTGCCCGCCGCGGTGATCGCCTGGCGGTAGGTGTGGTCCACGACGTCGCCGGCGCCGAAGACGCCCGTGACGTTGGTCCGGGTCGAGGGGGCGTCGACCTTGAGGTAGCCCTCGTCATCCAGGTCGAGCTGTCCCTTGAAGAGCTCGGTGCGCGGGTCGTGGCCGATCGCGATGAACAGACCCGTCACCGGCAGCTCGCTGAGCTCGCCGGTCTTCAGGTTGCGCAGCGCGAGGCCCTCCAGCTTCGGGCTGCCCTTGATCTCGGCGACCTCGCTGTCCCAGACGAACTTGATCTTCGGGTCGGCGAAGGCACGATCCTGCATCGCCTTGGAGGCGCGCAGGGTGTCACGGCGGTGGACGATGGTCACGGACTTGGCGAACCGCGAGAGGAAGGTGGCCTCCTCCATCGCGGTGTCACCACCGCCGATGACGGCGATGTCCTGGTCCTTGAAGAAGAAGCCGTCACAGGTGGCACACCAGGAGACACCGCGGCCCGAGAGGGCGTCCTCGTTCGGCAGACCCAGCTTGCGGTGCTGGGAGCCGGTGGTGACGATGACCGTCTTCGCCTGGTGGACCGTGCCCGAGGTGTCGGTGACGGTCTTGATCTCGCCGCTGAGGTCGACGGAGACGATGTCGTCCGGGATCAGCTCGGCACCGAACCGCTCCGCCTGGGCCCTCATGTTGTCCATGAGCTCGGGGCCCATGATGCCGTCCTGGAAGCCGGGGAAGTTCTCGACCTCGGTGGTGTTCATCAACGCGCCACCGGCGGTGACGGCGCCCTCGAACACCAGCGGCTTGAGCGACGCACGCGCGGTGTACAGCGCCGCTGTGTAGCCGGCGGGCCCGGAGCCGATGATGATCACGTTACGGACGTCGCTCACGGCTTGATTCCTCGTCTCTGGAGACTGCTACTGCTCGGTGGAGCCTGTCTCTGTACTCCACCCCACCCAACGGATCCTAAGGGGCCCGCATTCCCGCCATGCCCGGCCACACGGAGACGTGTCACCGCACACAGGTGTCGCGCGGCGCACCGACAGAAGTCCGCGGGGCTCCCGACAGCGCGGAGGCGTCAGGGCCGGCTGTACGAGGTGGTCAGCAGGACCTTGCCCGGAGAGGACGACGCCGGCTTCACACAGGCGGAGTCGACCAGGAAGGCCGTGACCTTGGAGCTGTCGGAGGCGTCGGGAGTCACCACCAGGTAGACAGCCTTTCCCTGATACACCCCCTGGTCGGCGGCGAGCACGGCCTGACTGGTGTGCAGAGCCTTCTCGACGCAACTCGGCAGGGTGACGCCGGCGTCCTTGAACGTCTGGTTCGATTGCATACCCGAGGACCCCGTGCCGGGTTCCGACTGCGCGGCCCAGGGCTTGGCGCTGCCTGTCTGGCCGCCGACCGTCTTCTTCGCCGCGAGCAGGTCCGTCACCTGCCCCTGGAGCGTGCCCACCGAGTAGGTGTGTTTCGCATCCGTACGGGGGGCGGAAGCCTGTGGGGGGCTGCCCGAGCCGTGGTGACCCCACACCTGGACCAGCACCGCGCCCAGCCCCAGGGCCGCTGCCGCGACCAGGGTTCCCAGGAGAAGAGGCGCTCGGCGTCGGCGGGTGCGCACGGTTCGGCCCGGTCCGCTGCCTGACCGGGGGCGCCCCGAGGGACGGTCGGCCGAGGCCGGTGTTTCACGTGAAACACGTGCGGGAGCGGAAGCCGCCGAGAGGGCTTTCTCGTCCGTGGTCCCGGCGCCCAGGAGCGCCTCAGCGGCGAGGGCGGCGTCGATGCGGCTCGCCACGTCGGCGGGCATGCGTGCCGGCTCCGGAAGAGCGCCGAGGACCTCGCGGATCTCCCTGAGGGAGTCGTACACGTCCGAGCAGAGCGTGCAGCCGTCCAGATGCTGCCGCACGTCCGTCGTACGGGATGCGGGAAGCAGTCCTTCGGTGAGCTCGGAGAGCTCCTCGACATCCGGATGTCCGGCTGTGTCGGTCGCAGAGGTCACGCTCGTCCACCTCCGCCCTTCACAGCAGCTGAATCGCTTGGTCCCGGATCGTGCGGCCTTGTTTCGGATGGCCCTGCCGCGGGTGGGACGGATGGCTTCTGTGTCCGGTTCCGTCCGCCGGCCGACTTCTTGCCGTCCTCGCCGCCGTGTCCCTTGCGGAGATGGGTGAGCAGCGGCAGCAGTCTGGCTCTGCCCCGGGCGCAGCGGCTCTTCACCGTGCCGGTCGGCACCTCGAGGATGCGGGCGGCTTCCGCCACCGGATAGCCCTGCATGTCCACGAGGACGAGGGCGGCCCTCTGGTCGGTGGGAAGCGTGCCCAGAGCCTCCACCACCTCCCGGCGGAGGTCATTGCGCTCGGCCGGCGCGGCCGCCGATTCATGCGGCTCAAGGAGCTGTTCCAGCCGTTCCGTGTCGTCGACCGGAGAGGTCTTCCTGGACGCTGCCTTGCGGGCGCGGTCCAGGCAGGCGTTCACCGTGATCCGGTGCAGCCAGGTCGTGACGGCCGACTGGCCGCGAAACGTGTGGGCGGCCCGGTAGGCGGACACAAGGGCGTCCTGGACGGCATCAGCGGCCTCCTCGCGGTCTCCCAGCGTTCGCAGCGCCACGGCCCACAGTCGGTCGCGATGCCGCCGCACCAGCTCGCCGAAGGCTTCCGAGTCGCCCGCGACATGGCGGGCGAGGAGGTCCTGATCGCTTGCAGCGCCGTGTCCGGCTTCATCCGCCATCGGGCCCCCTCCCCATCGACGCTTGCTCAGCCCGTGAACGAGGTCTCGGTGATCGCCTGCCGGTAGCCGCCCTCGGTGTATCCACTCGGGTCCGGGCCCGAGTACGGCATGGCTGTGATCCACACCAGCACGTACCGCGTCTTCACCGACTTGATGATCTTCACCGTGGCGGTGGTGCCGCTCGTCGTCACGGTGCCGATCTTCTTCATCGAGTCCAGCGACGACGGTGTCGGGGAGTCAGCCGCGTAGAGGTCGACCGTGGTGTGGTCGCCTCCGTAGAGCAGCCCGATGGAGGCCGTGGCGGGCTTCTGCGCCGAACCGAGGTCGTACACGATGCCCACGCCCGGCTTGTACGGCGCGAGTGCCGGGCCGTCCAGGAAGGTGCTGGTCTTCCAGTACGTCGAGCGGTTGTGGTCGAACGTCTTGTCGACGTCAGCCGGGTGCTGGGCATCGCCCTTGGCGACGTACTCCGTAGCACCCTTGATCTTTATCGCCGCGGCGGGCTGCGGGGCGACGCCGTTCTTGTCGTTCCCGTCCGTCGTGTGGGTGCGGTTCGTGTTCTCCTGCTTGCCGTTGTCCATCAGGGCCTCGGCGAGCTGCCAGCTGCCCAGGCCCAGGGCCGCGATGAGCAGAGCCGACACGGCCCATTTCAGGGCCCTGCCGGTGGGGCTCTGCAGCGGGGGCGGCGGGGCGGCGACCGGCTGTGTGGCAGGGCCGGCCGCGGAGCGGCCGTAGGTGCCCTGCTGATAGGTGGTGCGCTGGTAGTCCGGCGGGGCCGTGAATGCGGGCTCGGGCGGCCGGATGCGAGGCATCTCGCCGACCGCCTTCACCAGCTCCTCGGGCGTCGTGCACGGGGCCTCGTGACGGGAGGCGGTGGCTCCGTCGTTGACCAGGGCCCGCATGGACAGCTCGGACAGACCGCGGTGGATGCCGGCGCGGACCTGGTCGGGAGCGATCAGGCCGACGCCCTTGGGGAGACCGGACAGCCCGTAGGCATCGGACTCGTAGGGCCAGCGCTGGGTGAGGGCGGAGTACAGGAGGGCCCCGAGGGCCTCCGTGTCGGTCCGCTGCGGGCTGTCGGAGCTGATGCCCCGCAGCGCGGCATTCACGGCGAGGCCCCGGATACGCCACTGGCCGGAGGAGGTGCGCAGCACGGTGCCCGGGTTCAGGCGCAGGTGCGAGAGCCCCTCGCGGTGGGCCGCCGCCATCGCCTGGGAGACCTGCGTCACCATGTGGTAGGCGTCGTGCGCCTCCAACGGTCCGGAGGCCAGCAGGGTGGTCAGCTCGACGGCGTCGGGCAGCCACTCGTGCACCACGTAGACGAGGTCGTTCTCCTCCACCGCGTCCAGGACCTGCACGAAGCGGGGGTCACCGAGCAGAGCCGAGGAGCGCGCCGCGGCGAGCACGGAACGTGCCCGGGCGTGGTCCGCCGGCAGGAGGTGCACGCCGACGGCTCGGCGGAGTTTCTCGTCCACCGCACGCCAGCTGCTGAATCCGTCCAGACGGGTGAGGCACTCCTCCAGGCGGTAGCGTCTGGCGAGCTTGTGGCCGCTGTGCAACTCGGGCGGCGAGGTCGCGTCGGGATGCTCCGTTACGGCACTCCCCTGCACCTCGTCGCTTTCCGTGTTCCGCTTCCGGTCCTGGGTCACCCCGTCGGACGTGGACTGGCCCGCCTTGGCGGTCAGCGGTTCGTCACCGCTGTTGTCTGCCACGTCGACGGCAGCCGTGCTCCGTTCCGCCACCGTCGTTCCTGCCTCCCCATCCGTTGCGCGCGCTGTCCGACGCAGAAACCAATTGTGCCCATAGTCGGCCGCTATGCACGACACACAGCGGCGGACGATGGTTGTGCGCGTACCCCCGCCTCAGCGCCCCAGGCGCCCGCGCACCATGCCGACCATCGAGTTGAGTTCCTCGATGCGCATCTTCCGCGCGGCGACGTAGAAGACGCCGAGCAGCAGGACACCTCCGCTGATCAGAGCGATGAACGAGCTGCCGGCGCCTCGCCCCAGCAGGTGGCCGAGTTCGTAGCAGACGGCTCCGCTCAGCAGCACGGCGGGCACCGAGGCGATCCCGAGTCGCGCGTATGTTCGCAGGACCCGGGCACCGTCCAGATCCCCGCCCAGCCGCTTGCGCAGCCGTCCCCAGGCGACACCGACGCCGATCGCGTAGGCGAGGCCGTACGAGGCGGCCATCCCGATCACGGCCCAGCGGGCCGGGAGCAGCAGATAGCAGGCGGCCGAGGCGCCCGCGTTCACTGCGGCCACGATGACCGTGTTGTAGAAGGGGGTGCGGGTGTCCTCGTAGGCGTAGAACGCGCGCAGGACGACGTACTGCACGGAGTACGGGATCAGGCCGAGACCGAAGGCCATCAGCATGTAGCCCATGTTGGTGGCGGAGCCGGTGCCGGAGGATCCGAAGATCAGGGTGCACATCGGGATGCCGAGCGAGAGGAACCCGAAGGCGATCGGCACGATCGCCACGGCCGTGGTGCGCAGGCCCTGGGAGATGTCGTCACGGACGGCTCCCGCGTCGCCCTCCGAGGCGGAACGCGAGATGCGCGGCAGCAGGGCGGCCATCAGGGAGACGGTGATGATCGCCTGAGGGAGGCCCCAGATCAGCTGGGCGTTGGCGTAGGCGGCGAAGCCGGTGCCGTCGACGGGCGAGGCCTTGCCCGCGGCCGTCGACATCTGGGACACCACGATCGCGCCCGCCTGGTTGGCGAGCACGAACAGGATGGTCCACTTGGCGAGGGTGGCCGCCTTGCCGAGGCCGTGGCCCTTCCAGTCGAAGCGCAGCCGCAGCCGGAACCCGGTCTCCCGCAGATACGGGACCATCGCGACGGCCTGGACCACGAGCCCGAGCAGAACACCGGCACCGAGCAGGCGCTGGCCGTCCGGCGGGATGTTCGTGACCTTCATGCCGGAGCTCGCGGCGCTGCCGTACACCCAGATGAACATGCCGAGCGTCACGATGATCACGATGTTGTTCAGGACCGGGGTCCACATCATGGCACCGAACTTCCCGCGGGCGTTGAGGATCTGCCCCATCACCACGTGGATGCCCATGAAGAAGATCGAGGGCAGGAAGTAGCGGACGAACGTCACGCCGACCTCGTTGGCCGCCGGATCGCTCGCGACGGAGTCGGACAGCAGGCGGATCAGGAGCGGCGCGGCCAGCACCGTGACCACGGTGAGCGCGCCCAGAGCCACCATTACCAGGGTGAGCAGACGGTTCGCGAACGCCTCGCCGCCGTCCTCGTCCTCCTTCATGGCGCGGACGAGCTGCGGCACGAAGACGGAGTTCAGACCGCCTCCGACGGTCAGGATGTAGATCATCGTCGGCAGCTGGTAGGCGACCTGGAAGGTGTCGCCGAGCAGGCCCACCCCCAGTGCGGAGACGATCAGTGCCGAACGGATGAAGCCGGTGAGCCGGGAGACCATCGTGCCCGCCGCCATCACGGCGCTGGACTTCAGCAGGCCCGAGGCACGCCCGCCCTTCGCCTGCGCGGGCGCCGCCTCGGGGAGGTCCGAAGGCGCCGACGGGGGCACGGGCGCCGCTGCCGGAGCGGGGGCGTAGGCCCGCTCCTGAGCGGACGCCTGGGCGGCGTGCACAGGGCCCGGGTAGGGCTCCGCGGGGCCCTGCCCGGGCGCCGGAGCGTAGGCGGGACCGGGGACGGCGGCAGACTGCTCCAGGTACGGCCGGCTGGCGCTCTGCTGCTGGTCCCGGAACAGATGCGCGAAGGCGTCAGGCTCATGACGCTCCTCACCGGCCTGGGTGACCAGGTCGTCGACGCCCAGGAACTGCGTCGTGCGGGCGTCGTCGCCATAGGGCAGGCGCTGTGAGGGCCCCTCCGGCTCCGGGGCGGGAGGCCGCGCCCACACCTGCGGGTCCGGCGCGTACTGGGGCGCCTGCGGCTGCGCGTAGAGGGAGTGCCGCTGGTGGTCGCCAGGGGCGGGCGGCGGGTACGCGGCGCGGTCGTGGAGGACCTGGTCCAGCGGGTCCTGGGCGGTGGGGTTCTGAGCCTGGTAGGCGTCCTGGACGTACGGGTCCTGCGGGTAGGCGCCCTGTGGGTAGGTGCCCTGGTGGTGGGCGTCCTGAGGGTAGGCGTCCGGCGAGGGCTGCCCGTGGTCCGCGTGCTCATGCGGCGGGGGGCCCTCGGGGTAGCCCGAGCCGCCCGGGCCGCGCTCACCGTCGTACGGCGCGTTCATGGTTGCCCCACCTCATTGTCACCAGGCTCACCGGCCACGACATCGCTCAACGGTCCACTCTCTCACCCGTCCCGGACGGGTCGGTGTTTTCCGGTGCGGTGTCCGGTGCCGGGTCACTCGGCTGCTCCGGGGCGTCTGCCCCGGTGCCGGTGTCCGACTCCTGTTCGGGTGTCCCCGCGGAACCTACCGTGTCCTCAGTGTCTACGGTGCCGTCCGTGGGCCCGTTCAGGTGTTCATCGTTCGAGACGGTGTCCGCGTCATCGGAACCGTTCTCCTGCTCCGCCTCGGCCTGCCGCGCGGCCACCCTCTTGCGCTGGGTGTACATGCGGAATCCGGCGAGTACGAGGAGCAGGACACCGCCGGCGATGACCAGCATCACCGTGGGCGTGATCTGGGTGACGTTCACGTCGAAGGTGACGGGGGTGCCGTACGGCTGGCCGTCCTCCGTGAAGAGCTGGGCGACGACCGAGGCCCTGCCGTTCGCGTTCGCGGTGGTGGTGAACTTCACGGACTGGCTGTGGCCGCCCGAGACCGTGATGGGCTGCTCGTAGTAGGGGCCGTTTCCGACCTTCAGACGGGTCGGCTGCTGTGAGGTGAGTCGCAGCACCAGGTGGTCGACGCCCTGCATGAGGTTGTTCTGCACCGTCACGGGGATCGTCGCACTGCGGCCCGAGAGCTTTGTCTCGGACTTCTTGATCAGGTGCACCTGACTGGTGAGGAGCCCCAGGTACGACGTCACGCCCTGCCGGAAGGCCGCTGCGCCGTTGGGGTGCCCACGCCAGGAGGTGGACATGGCGCGGTCTATGGCCCGGCCGAAGGGGGTGACGACCCGTGCGCGCTCGTTGAGGATCACCTTGAAGCCGTCGAGCTTGTCCTGCGTGTCCTCGATCTGCTGGAACGCCGACTGCGGCAGCTCCTCCCTGCGCAGCGAGGACGGATAGCGGGACGTGGACGGCACACTCGTCGCGGCATCGGGGTCCGGAGCGGCCTTGGCCGCGTCCGAGAGGTCCCCGGGCTGCGACCAGTGGCTGCCCTGGAGCTCTGTCAGCGCCTCGGCCATCGACGCGGCCTGGCTCGCGGAGGGCATCCGCTGCGGGGCGACGACGATGCTGCGCTCCTTGCCCGGCTCCTGCAGGTCGACCATCAGGCTCTGGGCCAGGAACTCCTGCACGGCGAGGGTGGACCTCGACGCCGAGGTCATGTCGTCCTGGAAGGCCGTGGACAGGCCGTCGTCCGCCACCATGGCCGTGGTGCCCGAGCCGATCGGGCGTGCGGCGGTGGGGTTGTAGGAGAGACGGTCGTCCCGAAGGCTGTCGCTTCGGGCGATCACCTTGTCGGCGCCCGCGGAGGTCGCGACCTTGACGATCGAGGGGTCGATCGCCCCGTTCACGGGCCAGGCGAAGTCCGTGTCCGGCTTCACATGCAGGATGGTCTCCACCGTGCTCGACGCCACGTCGGTGGCGTCCTTGAGGTGGCCGAGCGAGCCGGTGACGTTCTTCCCGTTGTGCGCGAGCGACGCCAGGTCGGGGTCCCCGAAGGGCAGGGCCACGACCTCCTTGTTCTGGACCGCCTTCTCCAGCTCGCCGAGCCACTGCTTGGCGACCGCCTGGTTCTTGCCGGTCGTGACGCTGTCACCGTCGCCCTTGACGCTGTAGCCGCTCGCCATGGAATCCACGGACGCCAGCAGATCCGGGTCGATCACCCAGGTGACATCGAGGTTCTTGCCCAGCGAGAGGAGCTGCGAGAGACGGCCCCCAGGAGCGATCTCCTTGGCGAGGTCGTCGCTCTGGAAGACAGGGGTCTGCTGCTGGTTGGGAAGCGTCTCCGCGGTCATGTGCACGCGGGAGATCAGCGGCCACAGATAGGTGGTCTTCGTCTTGGTGGAGGCGTCGTCGGGCTGCCAGGGAAGGAAGGTCCGCTGGATGCCGAGAACCTGCGGGTACGGCTGCGCGGCGGTCTGGCCGGAGAGCGAGACGCCGAGCTGGTAGACCCCGTCGTCACCGAGGTCCAGGTCCTTGACGGGTACCGAGATGCTGAAGGTCTGGGAGGCGCCCGCGGCGAGCTTGTCGAACTCCTCGACGTACTTCCCGCCGAGCTCGGTGCCGTCGGTACCGGGCTGGTAGCCGGTGCGCTGCGCGGCACGATCGATGGCCGAGCGGCTGCTCATCGGTGTGGGGCTCACCCGCAGGCCCACATGGGCGCCGGTGACGGCCTGCTTGCCGTTGTTGGTGACCGTGCCGGACACGGTCAGGGTGTCGCTGGCGGTGGGCGCGCTGGGGGTGAGGGAGTCGAGCGAGACACTGACCGTCGAGGAGCCGCCGGCGTTCGCCAGGGAGGCGTTCCCAGCGCTTCTCGCGACGGCATGGGCCGGCGTACCGGCGGGTAGCTGCAGCAGGCCGGCCAGCAGGGGTGCACCCGCCAGCAGCGCTCCGGTGCGCCGGAGCCACCGGCGGGCAGGTGAGGGACTCATCCCCTGGAAGTCTGCCTCGTCGGCCACGCGCTCGCCCGTCCCTCGTCGTCAGTGGTCGTAGTGGTCGTCGGAATCTCCGTCCAGGCATGGTAACGATGTGCGCGGAACAGAAGTGCCCCAGCCCGCGCTCCAAGATCAGCACTCCGGAAAGGGAGGCGCTCGCCGGGGCGCGCGCCACGTACCCTTTTCTGCTGTGCCGAACGCCAACGAAGACAATGCCAGCCCCCTGAGTCAGGTGCAGCGCCGCGCGGTGAGTGAACTGCTGCGGGTGTCCCCTGTCGCCGACGACCTTGCCCGCCGCTTCCGCGAGGCCGGATTCTCCCTCGCCCTGGTCGGAGGTTCGGTGCGGGATGCCCTTCTGGGGCGGCTCGGCAACGACCTGGACTTCACGACCGACGCGCGTCCCGAGGACGTACTGAAGATCGTGAGGCCGTGGGCGGACGCCACCTGGGATGTCGGTATCGCCTTCGGCACGGTCGGAGCGCAGAAGGACGCCCGCGTCGGGGACGCTGTGCAGCGCTTCCAGATCGAGGTCACGACCTACCGGTCCGAGTCCTACGACCGGACCTCCCGCAAGCCCGAGGTGTCGTACGGCGACTCCATCGAGGACGATCTCGTCCGGCGCGATTTCACGGTGAACGCGATGGCCGTGGCCCTGCCCGAGAAGGAGTTCATCGACCCGTACGGTGGGCTCGACGACCTTGCGGCCAAGGTCCTGCGTACCCCCGGTACCCCCGAGGAATCGTTCTCGGACGATCCCCTGCGGATGATGAGGGCGGCCCGATTCTCGGCTCAGCTGGACTTCGAGGTGGCTCCCGAGGTCGTCGCGGCCATGAAGGACATGGCGGGGCGCATCGAGATCGTGTCCGCCGAGCGGGTGCGGGACGAGCTGAACAAGCTGATCCTCTCCGAGTGCCCGCGCAAGGGTCTGACGCTGCTGGTCGAGTCCGGGCTCGCCGACCGTGTTCTGCCCGAGCTTCCGGCGCTGAGGCTGGAACGTGACGAGCACCACCGGCACAAGGACGTCTACGACCACACGCTGATCGTGCTGGAGCAGGCGATGGGGCTGGAGAAGGAGGGGCCCGATCTCACACTCCGCCTTGCCGCGCTGCTGCACGACATCGGCAAGCCGCGGACACGGCGGTTCGAGAAGGACGGCAGGGTCTCCTTCCACCACCACGAGGTGGTCGGCGCCAAGATGACCAAGAAGCGGATGGCCGCGCTCAAGTACTCCAACGATCTGGTGAAGGACGTCTCGCACCTGGTCGAGCTCCACCTGCGTTTCCATGGCTATGGAACCGGTGAATGGACGGACTCCGCGGTGCGCCGCTATGTCCGCGACGCGGGCCCGCTTCTGGATCGGCTGCACAAGCTGACCCGGTCCGACTGCACGACCCGCAACAAGCGGAAGGCCGTCGCGCTGTCCCGTGCCTACGACGGCTTGGAGGACCGCATCGCTCAGCTCCAGGAGCAGGAGGAGCTCGACGCCATCCGCCCTGATCTGGACGGCAACGACATCATGGATGTTCTGGGCGTCGGCCCCGGGCCGGTCGTCGGCAAGGCGTACAAGCACCTGTTGGAGCTGCGTCTGGAACACGGGCCCATGGACCGTGACGCGGCGGTGTCGGCACTCAAGGTGTGGTGGGCCGACCAGGGCTGAGGCAGCACAGCGGGGTCATGTTTCACGTGAAACATGACCCCGGGGTGAAGAAGAGGGGGCGATGTTTCACGTGAAACATCGCCCCTTCGTCGTGTGTGTGTCGGCGTGGGCTCAGTGCCCGACGCGCTACTTGTTCTCCTTCAGGCAGAGCACCACCTTGTGGGTGGCCTCCAACTGGTAGTAGGAGATCGTGGCGTCAGGGACGTTCTGGCACTTGCTGTCGTCGCTGGTGTCGTCGAACTTCTCGACGACCTTGTACTGCGCCTGGCTGGAGGAGCAGTCGACTTCCTTGAGGTCCGCGTTGGATTCCGTGCCGTCGTTGTGCATGCACGAGCCCACCGAGGTGGTTTCCGCGTCGGTCTCGTCCGCCCACCAGCGCAGGCCGAAACCTATGCCGAACTTCACGACCAGGACGATGGCGACGACAAGGATGCTGCCGATGACGCGCAGCGCCTTCTTGCTCTTCTTCTGCGGCGGCACCGGGGCGGGGGCGGGGCCACCCTGGTTGGGGAACGGCGCGTAGGGAGCGCCGCCCTGCGGCGGAACACCGGGCTGACCGAAGCCCTGCGGCGGAACACCGGGCTGTCCGAACTGCTGGGGCGGAATGCCGGCCTGTCCGAACTGCTGCGGCGGGACTCCAGGCTGGCCGGGCTGCTGACCCAGGGGCGCGGTGGGCGGCTGAGCGTAAGGGTTCTGGCCCTGGGACGGCGGAGTGGTCACTGTGGAGGTCCCCCCTCGGGACGTAAGAGGCGCATGTGGCGCGACGTAAGACGCACGTAAGGTATCGGTAGCCGCTGACAACGCAGAAGCCTGGGAGGCCTCTGTAGCTTTGATGTGACACTTACCGACGTCGAAAGCGGTACATAGTGAGGGCAACCGCCGAGTAGACGCAGGCGACGGTGACCACCAGCACCACGGACCGTCCGTCAGGGGGCAGCATCAGCGCCGCGACCGCCGCGGCACCGACGAACGCGACGTTGAAGAGCACGTCGTAGACGGAGAAGACCCGCCCGCGGAAACCGTCCTCCACCGTGTTCTGGACGATCGTGTCGGTGGAGATCTTGGCGCCCTGCGTGGTGAGGCCCAGGACGAAGGCGGCGGCCAGCAGAGGAACGGTGGCGAACGGGAGGCCGAGCGCGGGTTCCAGTACCGCGGCCGACGCGGCGCACAGGGCGATCCAGCCACCGGGACCGAGCCGTCCCACCGCCCACGGGGTCAGTACGGCAGCCGCGAAGAACCCGGCTCCGGACATGCCCAACGCCAGCCCCAGCAGGGCGAGTCCCTGGTCCGAACCCGAGGACAGGGTGGAGCGGCACAGCATCAGCAGCAGCACCAGCAGAGCGCCGTAGCAGAACCGCATCAGCGTCATCGCGGCCAGTGCCCGGGCGGCCTCCCGGCGCGGTGGCGTCAGGAGATGCCGCACCCCCGCGACCATGTCCCGGAATGTGCCGGCGAGAGCCGCTCCCAGCCGGGGAGAGGCCGTCCGCCGGTCGGGGCCCAGCAGTTCGGGTGCCAGGCTCAGTGATGTCAGGGCCGCGCCGAGGTACAGAGTCGCGCCGAGCAGCGCCACCGCGGCGTCGGAGTCCGCGACCACCAGGCGGACGGCGAAGGCCAGCAGACCGCCCGCGGTGGCGGCCAGGGTGCCGGCGGTCGGGGTGAGGGAGTTGGCCATCACCAGGCGTTCGCCGTCGACCACCCGGGGCAGCGCGGCGGACAGGCCCGCGAGGACGAAGCGGTTGACGGCCGTGACACACAGCGCCGAGGCGAAGAAGAGCCGGCCGGGTGCGTGCCCCAGCATCAGAGCGGCGGTCACACAGGCCAGCAGGGCCCGCGACAGGTTTCCGTACAAGAAGACCTGGCGGCGCCTCCAGCGGTCCAGCAGGGCCCCGGCGAAGGGGCCGACCAGGGAGTACGGCAGAAGGAGCGCGGCCATCGCGGAGGCGATCGCCGCGGCCGAGGCCTGCTTCTCCGGGGAGAAGACCACGTAGGCGGCGAGCGCGACCTGATAGACGCCGTCGGCTGCCTGGGACAGCAGGCGGATGCCGAGCAGGCGTCTGAAGTTCCTGAAGCGCAGCAGGACGCTCAGGTCACGCACGACGGGCATGGGCACAGCCTCACATACATGAGTCCCCGGGCACATGGCCCGGGGACTCACGAAGGGCGGCGGGCTCGCCGCTCGGGGCGGTCCTAGCGCTCGACCTCGCCCTTGATGAACTTCTCGACGTTCTCGCGGGCCTCGTCGTCGAAGTACTGGACCGGCGGGGACTTCATGAAGTACGAGGACGCCGACAGGATGGGGCCGCCGATTCCGCGGTCCTTGGCGATCTTCGCGGCGCGGACCGCGTCGATGATGACACCCGCGGAGTTCGGGGAGTCCCAGACCTCCAGCTTGTACTCCAGGTTCAGCGGGACGTCACCGAAGGCACGGCCCTCGAGGCGGACGTACGCCCACTTGCGGTCGTCGAGCCAGGCCACGTAGTCGGACGGGCCGATGTGGACGTTCTTCTCACCGAGGTCCCGGTCGGGGATCTGGGAGGTGACGGCCTGCGTCTTGGAGATCTTCTTGGACTCCAGGCGCTCCCGCTCGAGCATGTTCTTGAAGTCCATGTTGCCGCCGACGTTCAGCTGCATGGTGCGGTCCAGGATGACGCCCCGGTCCTCGAACAGCTTCGCCATGACGCGGTGCGTGATGGTCGCGCCCACCTGCGACTTGATGTCGTCACCGACGATCGGGACGCCCGCCTCGGTGAACTTGTCGGCCCACTCCTTGGTGCCGGCGATGAAGACCGGGAGGGCGTTGACGAAGGCGACCTTGGCGTCGATGGCGCACTGGGCGTAGAACTTCGCCGCGGCCTCGGAGCCGACGGGCAGGTAGCAGACGAGGACGTCGACCTGCTTGTCCTTGAGGACCTGGACGATGTCGACCGGGGCCTCGGTGGACTCCTCGATGGTGGCTCGGTAGTACTTGCCGAGACCGTCGTGCGTGTGGCCGCGCTGGACCGTCACACCCGTGGACGGGACGTCGCAGATCTTGATGGTGTTGTTCTCCGAGGCGCCGATGGCGTCCGCCAGGTCGAGGCCGACCTTCTTGGCGTCCACGTCGAACGCGGCGACGAACTCCACGTCACGGACGTGGTAGTCGCCGAACTGGACGTGCATCAGGCCCGGGACCTTGGACGCCGGGTCGGCGTCCTTGTAGTACTCGACGCCCTGCACCAGCGATGCGGCGCAGTTGCCCACGCCGACGATGGCTACGCGAACCGAACCCATTCCGGTTGCTCCCTGTTTGTACGAGGTGAAGCCCCGACTGGACCTCACGTGGTGGTGTCGTCGGACGGATCCGGCCGGGTGCTGTCCCGGTGCCGGGGCAGGCCGCCCGTCTCTCCTGATGTGCTGTGGTGAGAGGAGCCGCCGGCGGCGGGGCCCTTGAGGTCCCGTCCTGCCCGCTCGCTCTCGATGAGCTCGTTCAGCCAGCGCACTTCGCGCTCCACGGACTCCATCCCGTGGCGCTGGAGCTCCAGGGTGTAGTCGTCGAGGCGCTCCCGGGTGCGTGCCAGTGAGGCACGCATCTTTTCCAGGCGCTCCTCCAGTCGGCTGCGGCGGCCCTCGAGGACGCGCATGCGCACGTCGCGGGACGTCTGTCCGAAGAAGGCGAAACGAGCGGCGAAGTGCTCGTCCTCGTATGCGTCGGGACCCGTCTGCGAGAGCAGTTCCTCGAAGTGCTCCTTACCTTGCGCCGTCAACCGGTAGACGATCTTGGCGCGGCGCCCCGTGAGCGGAGCGGCGAGGGCCTCCTCGGGGGTGCCACCCGACTCCTCTGTCAACCAGCCGTTGGCGACCAGCGTCTTGAGGCACGGGTAGAGCGTCCCGTAGCTGAACGCGCGGAATACACCCAGTGATGTATTGAGCCGTTTGCGCAGCTCATAGCCGTGCATCGGGGACTCGCGGAGCAGGCCGAGGACGGCGAACTCAAGGATGCCGGAACGCCGGCTCATGTGCGCCTCCTCCCTGTCGCTGTCGTGTCCGCACGGCCTTTATCTCAAGCTGATGTATCGACTCGATACATCAGAACGATAGAACGCTCCCCGGGATGCGACAAGAGGGGGCATGGTGAACGGGGTCACATCGGGGATTCCTGCGTGTCGAGTTGCACTTTTTGGGGTGAAGTTCGGTGTCAGGCAGGTTTTGGCGGTGCGTAGTCTGTGCGGCATGCACATCGCCGGGAACCGAGGGGCGCCTGGGAACGTCCTCGTCCTCGGTGCAGTACGGGTGAATGCACGAACGACCGCATCCGTACTTTGGGGGGACCGGACACCAGCCGCCGTTTCCAGGCGCGCCAGGATGCGCCTGCCCGAGGAGTAATCGTTCGATGAGCGAGCACCGTCGCAAACCGCCGCAGCCGCAGGGAGGCGGACGTGCCGCGGCCCGACGCGGTCAGTCGGAGTCTCCCGGCCGCCGTGCGGCACCGCGAGGCGCCACCGGGTCTCCTTCCGACTCCTATGGAGCGGAGGGTGAAGAACGTCCGTACGGCAGCCGCACGGAGGCACGGCGGGCGACACAGAGAAGTGGGGGCGGTCGGCGCAGAGCACCCGACGGCCCCGGACGCGGTCCCGGAGGCCCGAACGGGCCGGGGCGCGGCAGGGGGCGGACATCCACTCCCGGGAAGAAGCGTCTGATCGACTACCCGCGGGCCGGCAAGTACGGCGCCGCACGGTGGGTGCCGTCGTGGAAGCTGGTCTCCGGACTGTTCATCGGCTTCATCGGGAGTCTGGTGGCGGTCGCCGGTGTCGGCTACGCGATGGTGTCCGTCCCGGACATCGCCAAGACCGCGAAGGCGCAGAACAACGTCTACTACTGGTCCGACGGCAGCCAGATGGTCGCCACGGGCGGTGAGACGAACCGCCAGATCGTCAATCTCTCCCAGATCCCCCAGGCGATGCGCTACGCCGTGATCTCCCAGGAGAACAAGACCTTCTACACCGACAGCGGCATCGACCCCAAGGGCATCGCGCGCGCCTTCTTCAACATGGCCACGGGCGGTCAGACCCAGGGTGGCTCCACCATCACCCAGCAGTACGTGAAGAACGCGAGGCTGGACGACCAGTCGCAGACCGTCTCCCGGAAGTTCAAGGAGATCTTCATCTCCATCAAGGTGGGCGCCACGGTCAACAAGGACGAAATCCTGGCCGGCTACCTGAACTCCGCCTACTACGGGCGGAACGCCTACGGCATCGAGGCCGCCGCGCACGCCTACTTCAACAAGCCCGCCATCAAGCTGAACCCGGGTGAGTGCGCCTTTCTGGCCGCGACACTGAAGGGCGCCACGTACTACGACCCCGCGGGCGCGACCTCCATCGACCCGGCCGCCACCCCCGACGCCAACGCGCGCCGGGCCAAGCGGCAGATGCAGGACACCCTCGACAAGATGGTCCAGTACGGCCACCTCAGCGCCTCGGAGCGGGCCAAGTACACGACCCTGCCCCATGCCCAGAACCCGCGGTCGAACGCCCGGCTGGGCGGCCAGGTCGGCTACCTGGTGGACCTCGCCAACAGCTACCTGATCACCCACAGCGCTCAGACACGCATCACCCAGCAGAAGCTGCAGACGGGCGGTCTGCAGATCTACACGACCTTCGACAAGAAGAAGGTCGGTCAGCTGGAGAGCGCGGTCAAGAAGGTCCAGCAGGCCAACATCAAGCCCAAGGAGCGCCCCAGGACGGACACCCACGTCCAGTTCGGCGGCGCGTCCGTGGATCCCGGCTCGGGTGCCATCAAGGCGATCTACGGCGGTGAGGACGCGACCAAGCACTTCACCGACAACGCCGACGCGACCGGTGCGCAGGTGGGTTCGACGTTCAAGCCCCTGGTGCTGGCGGCCGCGATGAAGTGGGGCGTGCGCAATAAGAGCCTTGGACCGGAGCAGGCCCAGGACGAGCGCACCGTCGTCTCCCCGAAGAGCCTGTACAGCGGCCAGAACAAGCTGAAGATCGAGGAGTACAACAAGGTCCCCTGGAAGAACGAGAAGGGTGAGGAGTGGCTGCAGACCAACGACGGCAACGAGTCGGTCGGCAACGCTCCTGACTACAAGATCGACCTCCGCCAGGCGATGCAGTTCTCGGTCAACACCGCCTACGTCCAGCTCGGCATGGACGTCGGCCTGGACAAGGTCAAGCAGTCGGCCCTGGACGCGGGCCTCCTGAAGTCCAGCCTGGCCAGTGCCGACTATCCCTCGTTCTCCATCGGCACCTCCTCGCCGAGCGCGATCCGCATGGCCGGCGCCTACGCGACCTTCGCGGCCAGCGGCCAGCAGAACGATCCGTACTCGGTCCAGAAGGTCAGCGACCAGAACGGGACGGTCTTCCAGCACGTCAAGCAGACCAAGCAGGCCTTCACCGCGCAGGTCGCCGACAACGTGACCGATGTGCTCAAGACCGTGGTCGACGCGGGAACCGGTACCGCGGCGAAGCTGCCCGGACGCCAGGTGGCCGGCAAGACCGGTACGACGGACGGCAACAAGTCCGCGTGGTTCGTCGGGTACACCCCGCAGCTGGCGACCTCCATCGGGATGTACCGCATGGACGACAACGGGGCGAACAAGAACCGCACCTTCCTCCAGATGTACGGCACGGGCGGCCAGAAGAAGATCCACGGCGCCTCGTTCCCCGCCGAGATCTGGCACGACTACATGGCGCAGGCCCTCGCGAACGAGAGCCCGGAGCCGTTCCCGACACCTCAGCCCATCGGCGAGGTCGTCAACGACACCCCGAGCCCGACGGCGGTCCCCACGCCGTCGCAGACCGTGACGCAGAGCCCGTCGCCGACTCCCACACCCAGTCAGTCGCCCGTCTCGCCGTCGCCGACGCCGAGCGACACCTGCGGCAGGTTCGATTGGAACTGCACGGACAACGGTGGGGTCAACGGGGGCAACAACAACGGAGGCACCAACGCCGGTGACACCGGCGGAACACCGACCGGGAGCACCCCGCCCGGGGACAACGGGAACAACGGGAACGGCGGTGGCTTCATCGGCGGCCCGGGAGGTACCGGATAGCCGTCACGGAACGTGTTTCACGTGAAACGGTGAGTTTCACGTGAAACCTTGACCGGCAGGGGCCGTCACATCCTCGGATGTGACGGCCCCGACGTTTTCTCAGACGGATACGGCAGGATGAGCCCCATGCCCAGTGGAGAGACGACAGGCGCGACGGCCCTCGAGCCGGACACGGTCAGGCCGACCAGGGAGGACGAGGTCGCCGCCGCCGGTAGCGAGCTGATCGGCGGCCCCATCGGACGGCATGCGCTGCTCGGGACGTCCTGGTGGACTCCCGTGCGTGTGGTGGCGCTCGTCGCGATCGGCATGTTCGCCCTCGGCATGGTGCAGAAGGTGCCCTGCTACGACAGCGGCTGGTTCTTCGGCGCGAGTTCGCAGTACACCCACGCGTGCTACTCGGACATCCCGCACCTCTACCAGGCCCGTGGGTTCGCCGACGGGCGCGTGCCCTACTTCGACAAGCTCCCCGGCGACATGAGCTACCTCGAATACCCGGTGCTCACCGGTGTGTTCATGCAGCTCGCCTCGTGGCCGACGCAGGGCGCCTCCCTCCAGGCCCAGGAGCAGATGTACTGGATGGTCAACGCCGCGATGCTGATGGTGTGCGCCGTCGTCATCGCCGTGTGCACCGCGCGGACGCACCGCCGGCGCCCCTGGGACGGTCTGCTGGTGGCCCTCGCACCCGCCTTCGCCCTGACCGCCACCATCAACTGGGACCTGCTCGCCGTGGCTCTGCTGGCCGGCGCGATGCTGATGTGGTCGCGCAGCCGCCCGCTGGCCTTCGGCCTGCTGGTCGGTCTCGCCACGGCCGCCAAGTTCTACCCGTTCCTCGTGCTCGGACCGCTCTTCGTGCTGTGCTGGCGGGCGGGCAGGTGGCGTGAGTACGGGACCGCGCTGCTCGGTGCCGTGGGCGCCTGGCTCGTCGTCAATCTGCCGGTGATGCTCCTCGCCCCCGAGGGTTGGTCGAAGTTCTACAGCTTCAGCCAGCAGCGCGCCATCGACTTCGGCTCCGTCTTCCTGTTCATCTCGCGGTGGCAGAACATCGAGATCAGCACGGACACCGCCAACGCCAGCGCGCTGGTGCTGATGCTGGTCGTCTGCGCGGGTGTCGCCGCGATGACACTCACGGCCCCGCGCCGCCCGCGTTTCGCCCAACTCGCCTTCCTGATCGTCGCGGCGTTCATCCTCACCAACAAGGTCTACTCGCCGCAGTACGTGCTGTGGCTGATCCCGCTCGCCGCGCTGGCCCGCCCCCGCTGGCGCGACTTCCTGATCTGGCAGGCCTGCGAGGTGGGTTACTTCCTCGGGATCTGGATGTACCTCGCGTACACGACCAGCGGTGACGCCCACAAGGGGCTGCCGACGGACGGGTACCAGGTCGCCATCGCGGTCCACCTGCTGGGAACGCTCTACCTGTGCGCCGTCGTCGTACGCGACATCTTCATGCCTGACCGGGATCCGGTGCGCCGGGCCGGTGACGACGATCCGTCGGGCGGCGTGCTGGACGGCGCACCCGATGCCTTCGTGCTCGGCGAGGCCGCCCGTCCACGGCGGCACGCGGTGCACTCCGGCGGCCCGTTCGTGGAGTGGGGCAGCCAGGGCGCGCAGCCCACACGTGATGGCGCGCCCTGAGAGGCCGTGTGCCGGGAGTTCACGACAAAGGCCGTACACGGAGCCCGTGTACGGCCTTTGGGCGCTGAGCGCCCCGCTCAGCGGTCCAGGATCCGGTCGAACTGGGTGGTGGTGTGCCGAAGATGAGCCACCAGTTCGTCGCCGACCTTGGGCTCCGTGGAGTCCGCCGGGACGAACAGGATCGAGACCTGCATGTGCGGGGGCTCGGCGAACCAGCGCTGCTTGCCCTCCCAGACGAAGGGCGAGAGATTCCGGTTCACCGTGGCGAGGCCGGCCCGGGCGACGCCCTTGGCACGAGGCATGACGCCGTGCAGGGCCTTGGGGGCCTCCAGACCCACGCCATGGGACGTTCCGCCCGCCACGACGACCAGGAAGCCGTCGGAGGCCGCCTTCTGCTGCCGGTAGCCGAAGCGCTCGCCCTTGGCGACGCGGGTGACGTCCAGGACCGCCCCGCGGTACTCGGTCGCCTCGTGGTCGCCCAGCCACAGCCGGGTGCCGATACGGGCGCGGAAGCGTGTCTGTGGGAACTGCTGCTGCAGTCGGACCAGTTCCTCGGCCTTGAGGTGGCTGACGAACATGGTGTGCAGCGGCAGCCGGGCGGCGCGCAGCCGGTCCATCCAGCCGATGACCTCCTCGACGGCGTCGGAGCCGTCGGTGCGGTCGAGCGGCAGATGAAGGGCGAAGCCCTCGAGCCGGACGTTCTCGATGGCCGCGTGCAGATGCGGCAGATCCTGCTCGCTGACACCGTGCCGCTTCATCGAGGACATCACCTCGACGACCACCCGCGCGCCCACGAGCCCGTACACGCCGTCCACCGACGACACCGAGCGGATGACGCGGTCGGGCAGCGGCACGGGCTCCTCGCCGCGCCGGAAGGGTGTCAGCACCAGCAGGTCGCCGCCGAACCAGTCCTTGATCCGCGCCGCTTCGTACGTCGTGCCGACGGCCAGCACATCCGAGCCCAGCCGTGTCGCCTCCTCCGCGAGGCGTTCATGGCCGAAGCCGTAGCCGTTGCCCTTGCAGACGGGGACGAGCCCCGGGAACTGCTCCTGCACGTGCTTGTGGTGTGCCCGCCAGCGCACGGTGTCGACGTAGAGCGTGAGCGCCATGGCCGGTCCCGGAACCTTTCTCGTTGCTGCCGTGTGTCAAAGGCCTGAGAGATGGCTCAGAGGCCCGTGAGGGAATGGTGTCGCGGCGCCTGTGTCAGCGACGCGACATGTAGATGTCGAGGGCCTTGTGGAGCAGCTTGTTGAGCGGGAAGTCCCACTCGCCGAGGTACTCGGCGGCCTGGCCGCCCGTGCCCACCTTGAACTGGATCAGTCCGAAGAGGTGGTCGGTCTCGTCCAGCGAGTCGGAGATGCCGCGCAGGTCGTAGACGGTGGCTCCGAGGGCGTAGGCGTCGCGCAGCATCCGCCACTGCATGGCGTTCGAGGGCCGCACCTCCCGCCCGATGTTGTCCGAGGCGCCGTAGGAGTACCAGACATGGCCGCCGACGACCAGCATCGTCGCCGCCGACAGGTTCACCCCGTTGTGCCGGGCGAAGTAGAGCCGCATGCGGTTGGGGTCCTCGGTGTTGAGGGCCGTCCACATGCGCTGGAAGTACGACAGCGGGCGGGGCCGGAAGTGGTCGCGCACCGCCGTGATCTCGTACAGCCGCTGCCATTCCTCGAGGTCGTGGTAGCCGCCCTGGACCACCTCGACGCCGGCTTTCTCGGCCTTCTTGATGTTGCGGCGCCACAGCTGGTTGAGGTTCTTGTGGACCTCTTCCAGGGAGCGGCCCGCCAGCGGCACCTGGAAGACGTAGCGGGGCTGCACGTCACCGAATCCGGCGCCGCCGTCCTCCCCCTGCTGCCAGCCCATGCGGCGGAGCTTGTCGGCCACCTCGAAGGCGCGCGGCTCGATGAAGTCGGCCTCGATGTCGCGCAGGCGCTTCACATCCGGGTTCTGGATGCCCTGCTTGATGGAGCCCGCCTCCCAGCGCCGGATGATGACCGGCGGGCCCATCTTCACGGAGAAGGCGCCCTGCTGCTTGAGGTGGGCCAGCATCGGCTTGATCCAGTCCTCCAGGTTCGGCGCGAACCAGTTGATGACCGGACCTTCGGGCAGGTAGGCGAGGTAGCGCTTGACCTTGGGCAGCTGGCGGTAGAGCACCAGTCCCACGCCCACCAGCTCGCCCGTCCTGTCGAACCAGCCGAGGCTCTCCGAACGCCACTCGGCCTTGACGTCGGCCCAGGCCGGAACCTGCATGTGGCTCGCCACCGGCAGGCTCTGGATGTACGCCAGATGCTGCTCGCGGCTGATCGTCCTCAGGGTCAGGCTCATTCGGGGCGCTCCTCGGGCTGGGGTGTCCCCATGGGTTCAGGGGCTCCGGCTCTCGCGCGAAGCCTACTGCGCCCTGTGAGCGCCTCGAATGGCCGTATGGACCCCGCGGGCCCCTCGGGTCGCCCGACGGCCCCGCGGGCCGACCGGCGCCCGGCGGGTCAGGAACCGATGAGCCCGCCGAACAGACCGCCGTGGGCCATGCCGAGGAAGAAGCCGACGGCCGAGGCACCGAGGCCCAGGATCAGACCGAAGCGCTCACGGGTGGTGATGGAGATGAACTGCCCGTATGCGCCGGTGAAGATCCCCACCAGGCCGGTCCAGGAGCTGAGCAGATGCAGGCTGTCGAAGAAGCCCGTGATGAAGGCCGTGATCCCGAGGACCAGGGTCACCACGAGAAGTGTGTCCTGGAGGGGATGGGCCTTGCCGTCCGTGGCGAACAAGGAACCGGTGGTGTTGGGTCGCAATACCTGTGCCATAGGGCACCTCCTGCGGAAGGCGGCGCATCGTAGCGCCATACACACCCGATGTGTACAGATTGTGGGGCTCCGCGGCCGGATTTCAACCGGAAGCACCTGTGCGGGTACTCTGTACCGTCTGCACCGGTGTCTGCCCAGGCTGAGCCGGGTCAACCGCCGACCGGCTCCGATTGTCGGTGGCGGCCGATACCGTTGCGTACGCATCACAACCCTCCTGCCACGGAACGACCGTGGCCGCTGAGTCCAGAGGAGGTGGGTTCCACATGCGTCACTACGAGGTGATGGTCATCCTCGACCCCGATCTCGAGGAGCGTGCTGTCTCCCCGCTGATCGAGAACTTCCTTTCTGTCGTCCGTGATGGCGGCGGAAAGGTCGAGAAGGTCGACACCTGGGGCCGTCGTCGTCTCTCGTACGAGATCAAGAAGAAGCCCGAGGGCGTCTACTCGGTCATCGACCTGCAGGCCGAGCCTGCGGTCGTCAAGGAGCTCGACCGCCAGATGAACCTGAACGAGTCGGTCCTCCGGACCAAGGTCCTCCGTCCCGAGACCCACTGAGCTCCGCTCAGCTGATCCCGGGATCCGAGTAGCAGCAAGCAGCCAGCAGCAAACCCGCCGAGAGGTTCCCCATGGCAGGCGAGACCGTCATCACGGTCGTCGGCAATCTTGTCGACGACCCCGAGCTGCGCTTCACCCCGTCCGGTGCGGCGGTCGCGAAGTTCCGCGTCGCGTCCACTCCCCGCACCTTCGACCGTCAGACGAACGAGTGGAAGGACGGCGAGAGCCTGTTCCTGACCTGCTCGGTCTGGCGCCAGGCGGCGGAGAACGTCGCCGAGTCGCTTCAGCGAGGCATGCGCGTCATCGTGCAGGGCCGGCTGAAGCAGCGGTCCTATGAGGACCGTGAGGGCGTCAAGCGCACGGTCTACGAGCTCGATGTCGACGAGGTCGGCGCGAGCCTGCGCAGTGCCACGGCCAAGGTCACCAAGGCGGCCGCAGGTCGCGGTGGCCAGGGTGGCTACGGCGGCGGTGGCGGCCAGGGTGGCGGCGGCTGGGGCGGTGGCTCCGGTGGCGGCCAGCAGGGCGGCGGCGCTCCCGCCGACGACCCGTGGGCGTCCGGCTCTCCCGCCGGCGGCCAGCAGGGCGGCGGCGGTGGCGGCTGGGGCGGTGGCTCCGGCGGTGGCGGCGGCTACTCGGACGAGCCCCCCTTCTAGGCCTTCGGCCAGGTCCTCGGACCTGGCCGGGTCAAGGGCGGGGCCGTACCCCAAACTTCTTGATCACACAGGAGATACACCATGGCGAAGCCGCCTGTGCGCAAGCCGAAGAAGAAGGTCTGCGCATTCTGCAAGGACAAGGTCACGTACGTGGACTACAAGGACACGAACATGCTGCGGAAGTTCATTTCCGACCGCGGCAAGATCCGTGCCCGCCGCGTGACCGGCAACTGCACGCAGCACCAGCGTGACGTCGCCACGGCCGTCAAGAACAGCCGTGAGATGGCGCTGCTGCCCTACACGTCCACCGCGCGATAAGGGAAGGGTGACCGACAAATGAAGATCATCCTCACCCACGAGGTCTCTGGCCTCGGTGCCGCCGGCGAGGTCGTCGACGTCAAGGACGGTTACGCTCGCAACTACCTGATCCCGCGGAAGTTCGCTATCCGCTGGACCAAGGGTGGCGCGAAGGACGTCGAGCAGATCCGTCGTGCTCGCAAGATCCACGAGATCCAGACCATCGAGCAGGCCAACCAGGTCAAGGCTCAGCTCGAGGGCGTCAAGGTCCGCCTCGTGGTCCGTTCCGGCGACGCCGGCCGTCTCTTCGGCTCCGTCACCCCGGCCGACGTCGCTTCGGCGATCAAGGCTTCCGGTGGCCCCGAGGTCGACAAGCGCCGTATCGAGCTGGGCGCGCCGATCAAGACCCTGGGCGCTCACGAGACGTCCGTGCGTCTGCACCCCGAGGTGGCCGCCAAGGTCAGCGTCGAGGTTGTCGCCGGCTGAGAGCGTGCTCTCTGAAGCGATAGGTGGGGCCGCATCCTCCGGGGTGCGGCCCCATTCGCGTTTCACGTGAAACGTGGCCGTCCCGGGGCGCTGCTCAGCGCGTCGCTCCCGTCACGAGCCATCGTCCCGAACGGGCCCGCAGCCACAGGGTGAGCAGCCGCACGGCCATCATCAGCGTCATCGCCGCCCACACGGCGGTGAGCCCGCCACCCGTCGTGGGGATGAGCAGGGCCACCGGTGCGTAGATCGCCAGGGTCAGCAGCATCGCCCGGGCGAGATAGGCGCCGTCTCCGGCACCCATCAGTACACCGTCCAGCACGAAGACCGCCCCGCAGACGGGCTGCGCGACGGCGACGAGCACCAAGGCCGGCAGCGCCGCATGGTGGACGGCGGTATCACTGCTGAACAGGGGGAGGAACAGGGGACGGCTCGCCCAGACCAGAAGGCCGAGGGCCACCCCGACGACGCCGCCCCACCACAGCATCCGACGGCATGCGTCCCGGGCGCCCTGCGGGTCGTCCGCACCCAGACAACGTCCGATGATGGCCTGCCCCGCGATGGCGATGGCATCAAGCGCGAACGAGAGCAGACTCCACAGCGAGAGGACGATCTGGTGGGCGGCGATCTCCGCGTCGCCGAGCCGTGCGGCCACGGCGGTGGCGATCATCAGCATCGCTCTCAGGGACAACGTGCGGACCAGCAGAGGAACACCTGCTCGCGCGCAGGCACGGATGCCCGCGAGGTCGGGTCGCAGAGAGGCGTCGTGGCGGCGGGCTCCCCGGACGACCACGTACAGATAGACGGCGGCCATGCCGCACTGGGCGATGACGGTGCCCCAGGCGGATCCGGCGATCCCGAGGCCGGCGCCGTAGACCAGGCCCGCGTTGAGGGCGGCGTTCGCGATGAAACCGGAGACGGCCACGTACAGAGGAGTTCTCGTGTCCTGCAGCCCGCGCAGCACACCGGTGGAGGCGAGCACGACCAGCATGGCGGGTATGCCCAGCACCGAGATTCGCAGATATGTCGTCGCATACGGGGCGGCGGTCTCCGAGACGCCGAAGAGATGGACGATGCCGGGGGCCGTGGGCAGGGCCACGGCGATCACGGCCGCCCCGAGGATCAGGGCCAGCCAGATGCCGTCCATGCCCTGGCGGAGGGCTGCTCGGAGATCGCCCGCTCCGACCCGTCGGGCGACCGCGGCCGTGGTGGCGTAGGCGAGGAAGACGAAGACGCTCACGGCGGTGGTGAGCAACGCCGAGGAGACGCCGAGGCCTGCCAACTGCGAGGTGCCGAGATGGCCGACGATGGCGCTGTCGGCCATCACGAACAGCGGCTCCGCGACGAGTGCGGCGAAGGCGGGCACGGCGAGTGCCACGATCTCCCGGTCGTACCGGCGGCGGGGGGCGAGGGGCCTCGCGGGAGCCTGTGTCATGGCCAACAATGTAACCGTCCACAGGTAAGAGATGCAAAGCCTCTACGACCCTTACTTTCGTCGGGTTCCGGTGTGGGGCTGTGCACCCTTCGAGGGGATCTTGACCCGAGGGGAAAAGTTTTTCTTCTGCACAGCCAGTGGATGGTAAAGGTGCTGGTCAGGAGCGTTTCCCCGGAGAGGCTGAGGGCTTGTTCACAGGGCTGTCCACCGTGTCGTGCACAGGTTTCGGGGAGTTGTCCACAGCATAGGGGTGCTCGTCCACATGGCCTGTGGATAACCAGATTGGCTGACGCCCCTGAGGGGCCTACCGTGGTCCGGCGCCCGCTCTGCCCTCCGCCCCTGGAAAACGCGCGAAACCGACGGGTCCGAACCGGAGCCGGGCCGCATGAGTTGTCAGTGCCGTGCCCTAGAAATGAGGGGGCGGCGAGGTCCGCGCGGGCGGACGGGAGGAGGCGGCCCGGTGAGCATTTCCGAGCCCTTGGACGATCCGTGGGCCGACAGCGGTCCCGGCGATCGTGTGCCCGCTTCCCGCCAGGGCCGCGAGGGCGGTCGAGGCCGTGACGAGCAGCACGACCGGGGCCAGGACGGTGGCGGCTGGGACGGCGGGGGAGCCGCCTTCGAGCGTGTCCCTCCCCAGGATCTGGACGCCGAGCAGTCCGTTCTCGGCGGCATGCTCCTGTCCAAGGACGCGATCGCCGATGTCGTCGAGGTGCTCAAGGGCCACGACTTCTATCGGCCCGCACACGAGACGATCTACCAGGCGATCCTCGACCTCTATGCGAAGGGCGAGCCGGCCGACCCCATCACCGTCGGCGCCGAGCTGACCAAGCGCGGTGAGATCACCAAGGTCGGCGGCGCCTCCTACCTGCACACTCTGGTGCAGACGGTCCCGACCGCGGCGAACGCCGAGTACTACGCCCAGATCGTGCACGAGCGCGCGGTCCTGCGCCGTCTGGTCGAGGCCGGGACGCGCATCACGCAGATGGGGTACGCGGCCGACGGCGACATCGACGAGATCGTCAACACCGCCCAGGCGGAGATCTTCGCGGTCACCGAACAGCGCACGGCGGAGGACTATCTGCCCCTCAGCGAGATCATGGAGGGTGCTCTCGACGAGATCGAGGCGATCGGTTCGCGGTCGGGCGAGATGACGGGAGTGCCGACCGGCTTCACCGATCTCGACCAGCTCACCAACGGCCTGCACCCCGGCCAGATGATCATCATCGCGGCTCGACCCGCCATGGGTAAGTCGACGCTCGCCCTGGACTTCGCCCGGGCGGCGTCCATCAAGAACAACCTGCCGAGCGTCATCTTCTCCCTGGAAATGGGCCGCAACGAGATCGCCATGCGTCTGCTGTCCGCCGAGGCCCGCGTGGCCCTGCACCACATGCGGTCCGGCACGATGACGGACGAGGACTGGACCCGGCTCGCGCGCCGGATGCCGGATGTGTCCGCTGCCCCTCTCTACATCGACGACTCGCCGAACCTGTCGATGATGGAGATCCGCGCCAAGTGCCGGCGCCTGAAGCAGCGCAATGATCTGAAGCTGGTCATCATCGACTATCTGCAGCTCATGCAGTCCGGCTCGAAGCGTTCCGAGAGCCGGCAGCAGGAGGTCTCGGACATGTCGCGAAACCTGAAGCTGCTGGCCAAGGAGCTGGAGCTGCCGGTGATCGCCCTCTCGCAGCTCAACCGAGGCCCCGAGCAGCGCACCGACAAGAAGCCCATGGTCTCCGACCTGCGTGAGTCCGGCTCGATCGAGCAGGACGCCGACATGGTGATCCTGCTGCATCGCGAGGACGCGTACGAGAAGGAGTCGCCGCGCGCGGGCGAGGCGGACATCATCGTCGGCAAGCACCGTAACGGCCCCACGGCCACCATCACGGTCGCCTTCCAGGGCCACTACTCCCGCTTCGTGGACATGGCCCAGACCTGAGACTCCCGGGGCCCACACTGTCGGCATGACGACATCGCGAGAAGAACTGCTCCCCGCAACGCGCCGGGCCCTGCTGCACCGCATCGCCGTCGCGCAGTCCCACGGGCGGGCGCCGTCGGTGGCGGCGGTGGTCGTCCGCGGTGGACAAGCGGTGTGGCACGGCTCGCGCGGTGGCGGGGAGGGCGTCGCTCCGGACCAGGACGTGCAGTACCGGATCGGCTCGATCACCAAGACCTTCACCGCGGTCCTCGTGCTGCGGTTGCGTGACGAGGGGCTGGTGGATCTCGGGGACCGGTTGGAGCAGCACCTTCCCGGCACCGGGGCCGGGGAGGCGACCATCGCCGAACTGCTCTCCCACACGGGAGGGTTGGCTGCCGAGTCCCCCGGGCCCTGGTGGGAGCGGACGCCGGGTTCGCTGCGTCCTCGGCTCCAGGACGTGCTGGGCGAGCAGCCGCTGGTGCATCCGGTCGGCCGGCGGTTCCACTACTCCAATCCCGGATACAGCCTGTTGGGCGCGCTCGTGGAGGAGAAGCGCGGAGCCTCGTGGGAGGAGGTCCTGCACCGGGAGGTGCTCGAACCTCTGGGGCTGGGGCGCACGGGTGTGCATCCGCAGGCGCCGTACGCGCAGGGCTGGGCGGTCCACCCCTGGGCCGATGTCCTGCTGTCCGAACCGGCGGAGGACCTCGGCCGGATGGCTTCGGCGGGTCAGCTCTGGTCCACCACAGGGGATCTGGCGCGGTTCGCGGCCTTCCTGGTCCGGGGCGACGACCGTGTGCTGAGCGCTGCGTCCCTGCGGGAGATGCGAACTCCGGCGGCTCCTCCCGAACCCGCCGATGTGGCGACGGGATACGCGTACGGCCTGGGGTTGGAGACACGGCGCTCGCACGGACGGCTCCTGGTGGGGCACACAGGATCGCTGCCGGGCTTTCTCGCCTGCCTCACCTTCAGCGTCGAGGACGATGCGGCGGCCGTCGTCCTGGCCAACTGCACCTCCGGCCCGTTGCCGTTCACGGTGGCCGCCGATCTCGTCCGGATCGTCGCCGAGGCCGAGCCGCGGATCCCCGAGCCCTGGCGTCCCGTGCGTGAAGTCGAGCCGTCGGTGATGGAGTTGGTGGGGCAGTGGTTCTGGGGGACCAGCGGCTTCGCCCTGCGCCTCACGGCGGACGGCCTGGTCTCACTGGAGCCCTTGTCGGGCAACGGGCGGCGCTCCCGGTTCAGGACGAACGGTGACGGGACATGGACAGGCCTTGAGGGCTACTACGCGGGAGAGTCTCTACGGGCCGTACGACGCCTCGACGGATCCGTGAGCCATCTGGACCTGGGGTCCTTCGTCTTCACTCGTCAGCCGTACGACGAGGGCTCCGTAGTGCCCGGCGGCGTGGACCCCGAGGGATGGCGAGGCATCGGCTGACGGCATGAGTCGGGGGGGGGGGGGGGGGGGGGGGGGGGGCCCCCGCCCAGCGCGGGGGAGGCGGAGGGAGCG
>NZ_JBEZHK010000029.1:0-109892 GCF_040650555.1 Streptomyces sp. NPDC048664
TACCGGGCGGGGGGGGTTCGGCGGGGCGGGGGGGGGGGGGGCGGGGCCCCCCCCCCCCCCCGCGGGGGGGCGCCCCCCCCCCCCCCGCCCCGCGTGCCGCTAGGCCGACGCCGGCGGGTACAGCGACCTCGGCAGCTGCGCGGCCGCCGCGGAGTCCAGCAGCCACAGGGTGCGTGACCTGCCGTACGCGCCCGCCGCCGGAGCCTGGATCTCGCCGGCCCCGGACAGGGCGATGGCCACCGCCTGCGCCTTGTCCTCGCCCGCCGCCAGCAGCCACACCTCGCGCGCGGACCGGATCGCCGGGAGCGTGAGCGTGGTCCGGGTGGGCGGCGGCTTCGGCGCGCCGTGCACCCCGACCACCGTCCGCTCGGTCTCCCGCACCGCGGGCAGCTCCGGGAAGAGCGAGGCCACATGGGTGTCGGGGCCGACGCCCAGCATCAGGACGTCGAAGGCGGGCACCGAGCCGTGGTTCTCTGGCCCGGCGGCCCGGGCCAGCTCCGCCGCGTACGCCTCGGCCGCCGCCTCGGCGTCCGCCCCGTGCGGGCCGTCCGACGCGGGCATGGGGTGCACGCGCTTCGGGTCCAGCGGCACCGCGTCGAGCAGTGCCTCGCGGGCCTGGGTGTGGTTGCGCTCCGGGTCGCCCTCGGGCAGGAAGCGCTCGTCGCCCCACCACAGGTCGATACGGCCCCAGTCGACCGCGTCCCGGGCGGGCGCGGCGGCCAGCGCGGCCAGCAGGCCGTTGCCGTTGCGCCCGCCGGTCAGGACCACCGACGCGGAGCCGCGCGAGGCCTGGGCGTCCACGACCTTGGTGATCAGCCGGGCCGCCGCGGCCTGGGCCATGAGCTCCTTGTCGCGGTGCACGACGAGCTGCGGTGTGCTCACTTCGCGGCCGCCTTCTTCGCCGGGGCCTTCTTGGCCGCCTTGGCGCCCGGCGCGCCCGCCCTGGCCCCGGGCGCACCCGCCGTGCGTGCGGCGGCCCGCGACGTTCCGGCCGTGTCCTGCCCCGGGTCCTCGCCGTCCGCGGCCGCCGTGACGACGACCAGCCGCTCGACACCGAAGCGCAGGGCGGAGGCGTAGGTGTCGTCCGGGTCGAGCCGGCGCAGCTCCTCCGCGATCAGCTCGGAGGTCTCCCGGCGCTTGAGCGCCACCGCGCGGTCGGGCTGTCCCTCGATCGAGAGCGTGGCGAGCGAGCCGTCCGCCCGGTCCAGGCTGATCGGGCCGCCGCTGGTGTCCATCCGGACGGCGGTCAGACCGGGCCCCGGCGACGTGGTGCGCTTGACGGGGACGTCCAGCCGGTCCGCGAGCCACATCGCCAGCAGCTCACAGCTCGGGTTGAACTCCTCGCCCTCCACCTCGACGCCCTTGACCTCGCAGGTGACCTGGTCGAGGGCCGCGGCCAGCATGGAACGCCAGGGGGTGATGCGGGTCCAGGACAGGTCGGTGTCGCCGGGCGCGTAGGCGCGGGCGCGGGCACCGAGATCGCGCACCGGTTCCTCGGCCATGGAGGAGTCCGTGACCCGGCGCTGGGCGAGCGCGCCCAGGGGGTCGCTCGCCGGGTCGAGCGGCGCGTCCACCGGCCACCAGACGACGACGGGGGCGTCCGGCAGCAGCAGCGGCAGCACCACCGACTGGGCGTGGTCGACCACCTCGCCGTACAGCCGCAGCACCACCGTCTCGCCGGTGCCCGCCTCCGCGCCCACCCGTACCTCGGCGTCCAGCCGCGAGGTGGTGCGGTCGCGCGGGGAACGCGAGACGCGCTTGATGACGACGAGCGTGCGCGAGGGGTGCTCGCGCGAGGCCTCGCTCGCGGCCTTCAGGGCGTCGTAGGCGTTCTCCTCGTCGGTGACGATGACGAGGGTGAGGACCACGCCGACCGCGGGGGTGCCGATGGCGCGGCGGGCCTCCACCAACGCCTTGTTGATCTTGCTGGCCGTGGTGTCCGTGAGGTCCCTCTTCATGGCCTGCGCCAGCTCCGTCCGTCTCGTTCGAGCATCTCGTCCGCCTCGACGGGACCCCAGGTTCCGGCCGGGTACTGCGCGGGCTTGCCGTGCTTGTCCCAGTGCGCCTCGATCGGGTCGAGGATCTCCCAGGAGCGCTCGACCTCCTCGGTGCGCGGGAAGAGGTTGGAGTCGCCCAGCAGGACGTCCAGGATCAGCCGTTCGTAGGCCTCGGGGCTGGACTCGGTGAAGGACTCGCCGTAGGCGAAGTCCATGGACACGTCCCGGATCTCCATGGAGGTGCCCGGCACCTTGGAGCCGAAGCGGACCGTGACGCCCTCGTCGGGCTGGACGCGGATGACGACCGCGTTCTGGCCCAGTTCCTCGGTGGCGGTGGTGTCGAAGGGGGAGTGCGGGGCGCGTTGGAAGACCACCGCGATCTCGGTGACCCGGCGTCCCAGCCGCTTGCCGGTGCGCAGATAGAAGGGGACGCCCGCCCAGCGGCGGTTGTCGATCTCCACCTTGATCGCCGCGTAGGTGTCGGTCTTCGACTTGGGGTCGATGCCCTCCTCCTGGAGGTAGCCGACCGCCTTCTCGCCGCCCTGCCAGCCCGCCGAGTACTGGGCGAACACGGTGTCCCGGCCGAGGTCCCGGGGGATCCGCACGGCCCCGAGCACCTTGGTCTTCTCGGCGGCGAGCGCGTCCGCGTCGAAGGACGCCGGCTCCTCCATGGCGGTGAGGGCCAGCAGCTGCAGGAGGTGGTTCTGGATGACGTCGCGGGCGGCGCCGATGCCGTCGTAGTATCCGGCGCGGCCGCCGATGCCGATGTCCTCGGCCATGGTGATCTGGACGTGGTCCACGAAGGACCGGTTCCAGATCGGCTCGAACATCGTGTTGGCGAACCGCAGCGCCAGGATGTTCTGGACGGTCTCCTTGCCCAGGTAGTGGTCGATCCGGAAGACCTGGTCCGGGCCGAAGACCTCGTGCACGATCGAGTTGAGCTCCTCGGCCGACTTCAGGTCGTGGCCGAACGGCTTCTCGATGACCGCGCGCCGCCAGGAGCCGCGCGCCTGGTCGGCCAGGCCGTGCTTCCTCAGCTGCTGGATGACGACGGGGAACGACTTGGGCGGCACCGAGAGGTAGAAGGCGAAGTTGCCGCCCGTGCCCTGCGCCTTGTCCAGCTCCTCGATCGTGGAGCGCAGCCGCTCGAACGCGTCGTCGTCGTCGAAGGTGCCCTGGACGAAGCGCATCCCCTGGATGAGCTGCTGCCAGACCTCCTCGCGGAACGGCGTACGGGCGTGCTCCTTGACCGCGTCGTGGACCTCCTTGGCGAAGTCCTCGTCCTGCCACTCGCGACGGGCGAAGCCGACGAGCGAGAAGCCCGGTGGCAGCAGACCGCGGTTGGCCAGGTCGTAGACAGCAGGCATCAGCTTTTTACGTGACAAATCGCCCGTAACGCCAAAGATGACCAGGCCCGACGGCCCCGCGATACGCGGGAGCCGTCGGTCCGCGGCGTCACGAAGCGGGTTCGCTCCGTGTACGGATGTCAAGGTTTCAGCCCTCCGAGGGGGCGAGGCGCTTGAGCTCCGCCTCGGTCGACTTGAGCAGGTCGTTCCAGGACGCCTCGAACTTCTCGACGCCCTCGTCCTCCAGGAGCTGGACCACGTCGTCGTACGAGATGCCGAGCCGCTCGACCGCGTCGATGACCGACCGGGCCTGCTCGTAGGTGCCGGTGACGGTGTCGCCGGTGACCTCGCCGTGGTCCTCGGTGGCCGCCAGGGTGGCCTCCGGCATGGTGTTCACCGTGTTCGGCGCCACCAGGTCGACCACGTACATGGTGTCCTTGTAGTCCGGGTCCTTGACACCCGTGGACGCCCACAACGGGCGCTGCTTGTTGGCCTGCGCCCGGTCCAGGGCGGCCCAGCGGTCCCCGCTGAAGACCTCCTCGTACGCCTGGTAGGCCAGCCGCGCGTTGGCGACCGCCGCCTGGCCGCGCAGCGCGTGGGCCTCGTCGGTGCCGAGCTTCGTCAGCCGCTTGTCGATCTCGGTGTCCACCCGGGACACGAAGAAGGACGCCACCGAGTGGATCTTCGACAGGTCCAGGCCGCGCCCCCTGGCCTTCTCCAGGCCGGCCAGGTAGGCGTCCATGACCTCGCGGTAGCGCTCCAGCGAGAAGATCAGCGTGACGTTGACGCTGATCCCGTTGCCGATCGTCTCCGTGATGGCCGGGAGGCCCGCCCGGGTGGCCGGGATCTTGATGAGCGTGTTGGGGCGGTCGACCAGCCAGGCGAGCTGCTTGGCCTCGGCGACGGTGGCCCGGGTGTTGTGCGCGAGGCGCGGGTCGACCTCGATGGACACCCGGCCGTCCTGCCCCTGCGTGGCGTCGAACACCGGGCGCAGGATGTCGGCGGCGTCACGGACGTCCGCCGTCGTGATCATGCGGATGGCCTCTTCGACGGTGACCTTGCGGGCGGCGAGGTCGGCGAGCTGCTGCTCGTAGCCGTCGCCCGACGAGATCGCCTTCTGGAAGATCGTCGGGTTGGTGGTGACGCCCACGACGTGCTGCTGGTCGATCAGTTCGGCGAGGTTGCCGGACGTGATCCGCTTGCGCGACAGGTCGTCCAGCCAGATCGCGACGCCTTCCTCGGAGAGGCGCTTGAGTGCGTCTGTCATGGAAAATGCATCTCCTACGTGTCGTATGTCAGCGTCAGCGCTGGGCTGCGGCGATCGATTCCCGGGCGGCGGAGGCGACGTTCTCGGCGGTGAAGCCGAACTCACGGAAGAGGACCTTGCCGTCCGCGGACGCGCCGAAGTGCTCCAGGGAGACGACACGCCCCGCGTCGCCGACGAAGCGGTACCAGGTCAGACCGATACCGGCCTCGACCGCGACCCGTGCCTTCACCGACGGCGGCAGGACGCCGTCCCGGTACCCCTGGTCCTGCTGGTCGAACCACTCCACGCACGGCATCGACACGACACGCGTCGGCACACCCTCGGCCTGGAGCCGCTCGCGGGCCTCCACGGCGATGTGCACCTCGGAACCGGTGGCGATCAGGATCACCTCCGGCGCACCGCCCTCGGCCTCGAACAGGACGTAACCACCGCGGGCGGTGTTCTCGTCGGCCTCGTACGTCGGAACGCCCTGGCGGGTCAGCGCCAGACCGTGCGGGGCGCCCTTGCCGTACTCCTTCGTCCAGCGCCTGAGGATCTCGCGCCAGGCGATGACGGTCTCGTTGGCGTCCGCGGGACGGACCACGTTCAGCCCCGGGATCGCGCGCAGCGACGCCAGGTGCTCGACGGGCTGGTGGGTCGGGCCGTCCTCACCGAGGCCGATCGAGTCGTGCGTCCACACGTACGTCACCGGCAGGTGCATCAGCGCCGACAGCCGCACGGAGTTGCGCATGTAGTCGGAGAACACCAGGAAGGTGCCGCCGTAGACGCGCGTGTTGCCGTGCAGGGTGATGCCGTTCATCTCCGCGGCCATGGAGTGCTCGCGGATGCCGAAGTGGACCGTGCGCCCGTAGGGGTCCGCCTCGGGGAGCGGGTTGTCCGCCGGCAGGAACGAGCTGTTCTTGTCGATGGTCGTGTTGTTCGAGCCGGCCAGGTCGGCGGAGCCGCCCCACAGCTCGGGGATGACCGGTCCGAGCGCCTGGAGCACCTTGCCGGAGGCGGCACGCGTGGCGACGCCCTTGCCCGTCTCGAAGACCGGGAGCTTCTCCTCCCAGCCGGCGGGCAGCTCGCCCTTGCTGATGCGGTCGAACTCGGCGGCGCGCCCGGCGTTGTCGCCGCGCCACTCCTGGAAGGACTTCTCCCACTCGTCCCGCGCCGCACGGCCCCGCTCCAGGGCCCTGCGGGTGTGGTCCAGGACCTCGGCGGCGACGTCGAAGCTCTTGTCCGGGTCGAAGCCGAGGACGCGCTTGGTGGCCGCGACCTCGTCGTCGCCCAGCGCCGAGCCGTGCGCGGCCTCGGTGTTCTGCGCGTTCGGGGCGGGCCAGGCGATGATCGAGCGCATCGCGATGAAGGACGGCCGGTCGGTGACCTTCTTGGCGGCCTCGATCGCGTCGTAGATCGCGTGCGGGTCCAGGTCGCCGTCGGGCTTCGGCGCGACACGCTGCACGTGCCACCCGTAGGCCTCGTAGCGCTTGACCGTGTCCTCGGAGACCGCCGTCTCGGTGTCGCCCTCGATCGAGATGTGGTTGTCGTCCCACAGCAGGATCAGGTTGCCGAGCCTCTGGTGGCCCGCGAGCGAGGACGCCTCCGAGGAGATGCCCTCCTGCAGGCAGCCGTCACCGGCGATGCAGTAGATGAAGTGGTCGAACGGGGAGGCGCCCTGGGGCGCGTCCGGGTCGAACAGGCCGCGCTCGTACCGGGAGGCCATGGCCATGCCCACGGCGTTCGCGACACCCTGGCCCAGCGGGCCGGTGGTGGTCTCGACGCCCTTGGTGTGCCCGTACTCGGGGTGGCCCGGGGTCTTCGAGCCCCACGTCCTGAACGCTTCGAGGTCCGCCAGCTCCAGGCCGAAACCGGCCAGGTAGAGCTGGGTGTAGAGGGTCAGGGACGAGTGGCCCGCCGACAGCACGAAGCGGTCGCGGCCCACCCACTGGGGATCGGCCGGGTCGTGGCGCATCACCTTCTGGAAGAGGGTGTAGGCGGCCGGGGCCAGGCTCATCGCCGTACCGGGATGGCCGTTACCGACCTTCTGTACGGCATCGGCGGCCAGGACGCGGGCGGTGTCGACGGCCCGCTGGTCCAACTCGGTCCACTCGAGGTCTTGTGTGGTCGGCTTGGTGCTCACCCTGGGTCAGGGCTCCTCTCCACATTCCACAGTCGAATGCCGGTGCACTGGACGCCCACCGGCCGTTGCTGAGCCTACCCCCGTCAGTACGTGCGTCTTTTCGAGTCATTCCAGACTGCCGGGAGTCGCTGCGATCCGCCTGTCGACAGGTCGTTCACCCGGTCGGGAGCGAATACGCAACCGGGTGCCGACCTGCTCAATCGAGCGTCGTCAAGCGTCCGCGGACCCGCTCGTTCGAGCGCCCTCGGACGATGCCGGACCCGCTCGTCCGAGCGCCCCTCGCGCCGCCCCGCCGAGGCGTCGTCGACGCCTTCGTCGACGGCCTCGTCGGGCGTCGCGGCGGATGCTCCGTCAGACGTTCCGCCGGGCGTCCTACCGGGTGCCCGCCGGGCGCCCCGCCACACTCCCGCCCCCTCGCCCCGCGGCCCTCCCACCCGTGCGCGCGCCGCCGCCGCCCCCGGCGTGTCCAACACGACCCACCCCCGCGAGGGAGCGGACTGCGGGCAACGTCTAAAGTTGCGTGAGTACGCGCGAGCCTTTACCGGGAGTTCACGGCCGGGGCTCGCTGGGATGTCTCTGTCAGGGGTGTACGTGACGGCCGTCGATTCCCGTCCGCCGGCTGGGGGCACCACCCATGCCGTCAAGGCCATGGGGGAGCCCGGGACGAGCAGCAGCCGGGGCCAGCGACCGTTCGGGGCCCGTGTCAAGGCGTTCGTGGCGCTGACCAAGCCGCGGATCATCGAGCTGCTGCTGATCACCACGGTTCCGGTGATGTTCCTCGCCCAGCAGGGCGTGCCGAGCCTGAGGCTCGTGCTGCTCACCTGCCTGGGCGGTTACCTCTCCGCGGGCGGTGCCAACGCGCTCAACATGTACATCGACCGGGACATCGACGCGCTCATGGAGCGCACCGCGCAGCGTCCCCTGGTCACCGGGATGGTCAGCCCTCCCGAGTGCCTCGCCTTCGGCATCACGCTGGCGGTCGTCTCGACGCTGCTGTTCGGGTTCACGGTCAACTGGCTGTCCGCCTGGCTCTCGCTCGGCGCGCTCCTCTTCTACGTCGTCGTCTACACGATGATCCTCAAACGGCGTACGTCGCAGAACATCGTGTGGGGCGGCATCGCGGGCTGCCTCCCGGTGCTCATCGGCTGGTCGTCCGTCACGGACTCCCTGTCGTGGGCGCCGGTCATCCTCTTCCTCGTCATGTTCTTCTGGACGCCGCCGCACTACTGGCCGCTGTCCATGAAGGTCAAGGAGGACTACGCGCGCGTGGGTGTCCCGATGCTCCCGGTCATCGCCTCGAACAAGGTGGTCGCCCGGCAGATCGTCATCTACAGCTGGGTGATGGTCCTGGTGTCGCTGCTGCTCACCCCCCTCGGCTACACCGGCTGGTTCTACACCGCGGTCGCCCTGGCCGCGGGCGGCTGGTGGCTGTGGGAGGCGCACGCGCTCCAGAACCGCGCGAAGTCGGAGTCGACGGGCACCAAGCTCAAGGAGATGCGCCTGTTCCACTGGAGCATCACCTATGTCTCGCTGCTGTTCGTCGCCGTGGCGGTGGACCCGTTCCTGCGCTGAGCCTCCCCGGCGTCACGTGGTCCAGGCCACGTGACGCCGCCGTCGCTCTTTGATCTACTCGCCGGTAGCATCCTGGGCATGGCAGACAGCAAGCAGGTTGACGAGGCCGCGGACGCGGGGAACGCGGCGAAGGCCGAGCGCAGGGCCGCCCGGCTCGCCAAGGAGATCGGCGCCTTCGCCAAGGCGCACGGCGGTGCCGAGGGCCAGGTCGCGTACATCGGCGAGCGCGGCGCCCGCATCGTGCTCGTCGGTGAGGACGGCGGCTGGGGCGACCTGGTCGCACCCTCGTACGACATCGCCGAGAAGGCCGTCCAGAAGGCCGGGATCACCGTCCACGAGGCGTTCGACGGCGAGTTCGCGGCCAAGGTGAAGACCGGCTCGTACGAGTGGAAGCGCATGGCGGGCATCCAGATCGGCGGCCGCCAGGGCGCCTGAGCGCCCCCGGCCCGCCCGCCGCCCCGCCCCTCTTCCCGCCGCGGCCGTGACCTCCGGCCTTGCGCAGGGGGGTGGAAAAGCAACACCTCGCGCCCCGTTCACCCGTTAGGACCTGTGCAGGCTCGGTCCAGTCGCGGGGAGTCGGGGAGTCCGGATGATCGAAACGCCGTCCCTGGTGGACCAGTACTGCCATGGCGTGCTCCGCACCGAGCTGGGCCTCGGCACCTTCGAGGCACACCTCGCCCGCACCGAGGGCCCGCCGGCGGCCGGTACGACGCTGTTCGACACCCAGACGGGCTTCGCGGTACGGCGCTGGTGCCCGCCCCTGCTCGGTCTGGAGCCGCACTGCCCGCCCGCCCGCTATCTGGCCCGGCGCCGCGAACTGGGCGTCCTGGAGGCGGGGCGCAGACTGCTGCGGGGCAGCGGCATCACCACCTACCTCGTGGACACCGGGCTGCCCGGCGACCTGACCGGGCCCACCGAGATGGCCTCCTCCGGGGCGGCCGAGGCGCATGAGATCGTCCGGCTCGAACTGCTCGCGGAACAGGTCGCGGACACCTCCGGCACGGTGGAGTCGTTCCTCGCCAATCTCGCCGAGTCCATCCACGGCGCGGCGGCGCACGCGGTGGCGTTCACCTCCGTGGCGAGCGTGCGCCACGGTCTCGCGCTGGCCCCCGAGGCGCCGGGACCGGGGGAGGTGCGGGGAGCGGCGGGGCGCTGGCTGGCCGGCCGCCCGGTGGGCGGGGCGCTGTCGGACCCCGTGCTGCTGCGCCATCTGCTGTGGAGCGCGGTCGCCTCGGGGCGGCCGCTGCAACTGCACGCGGGCCTCGGCGAACCGGGCCTGCGCATCGACCGCACCGACCCGGTCCTGCTCACCGACTTCGTGCGCGCCACCGCCGGTCTCGGCACGGATCTGGTGCTGCTGCACGGCTACCCGTACCACCGGCACGCGGCGCACCTGGCGGGTGTGTTCCCGCATGTCTACGCGGACCTGGGTGCCGCCCTGGCCCGGACCGGCGCCCGGGCCGGCGCGGTGCTCGCCGAGATCCTGGAACTGGCCCCCTTCGGCAAGATCCTGTTCTCCAGCGGCGCCCACGGCCTTCCCGAACTGCATGTGGTGGGCGCCCGCCTGTTCCGTGAGGCGCTGTCACGGCTGCTGGGCGGCTGGGTCACGGAGGGCGCGTGGTCGCTGCGGGACGCCCAGCGGGTGGCCCAGATGGTCGCGGCGGGCAACGCGCGGCGGGTGTACGGGCTGGCCTGACCCGGTCCGATGGGCTGACGGTCCGGTGGGCTGACCCGGTCCGGTGGGGTCAGGCGGTGGTGAGGGCCGACTCGGCCGCCGTGCCCGCCGGCTCCGCCGTCTCCTCCTCGGGCCGCTCCCGCAGCGACAGCAGCACGCGCAGCGTCCAGATCCACATGACGGTGGAACCGAGCATGTGCAGGCCGACCAGGGCCTCGGGCAGGTGGGTGAAGTACTGGACGTAGCCGATGACGCCCTGGCCCAGGAGGATCAGGAACAGCTCCCGCGTGCGCCGCAGCGGCCCCGCGGGCGCGTCCACGGCCCTGAGCACGAACCACAGCGCGAACGTCAGCGTCACCACGATCCACGCCAGGACCGCGTGCAGCTTGGCGACGGTCTCCCAGTCGATCGGGATCCGCTCGACGTCCCGGGAGTCACCCGCGTGCGGGCCCGCCCCGGTGACCACCGTGCCGACGCCGATCAGCAGCACCGAGGCGACGACCAGGAACCACACCAGCTGCCCCACGGCCTTGCCGACCAGGGGACGCGGCGCGGCGTCGCCCTCCCGGGTGCGCTGCCACATGAGCGCGGCGACCGTGATCAGCGCGGTGGACAGCAGGAAGTGCGCGGCGACCGTGTACGGGTTGAGGCCGACGAGGACCACGACGCCGCCGAGGATCGCGTTGCTCATCACGATCCAGAACTGCGCCCAGCCGAGCCGGGTCAGGCCGCGCCGGAACGGCTTCTGCGAGCGCGCCGCGACGATCGCCCAGCCGACGGCCGCGCACAGCACGTAGGTCAGCATGCGGTTGCCGAACTCGATGGCCCCGTGCACGCCCATGGCGCTGGTGGTGGTCAGCGAGTGGTCGGTGCACTGCGGCCAGGTCGGGCAGCCGAGCCCGGAGCCGGTGAGGCGCACGGCACCGCCGGTGACGACGATCACCACGGACATGACGAGCGCGGCGAGCGCGGCGCGCTGGACCGTACGGGGCCCCGGGGTCCAGCGGGCGGCGATGAAGTCGAGCGGGTTGCGCGCGGCGGCTACGGCATCGGCACGGGTCACGTTTGGCACGCCCTCATCGTAGGGGGCCGCTTGTGCACCGTTTCACGAGGGGGTGGCCCCCGGGCGTCCGCGAGGGAGCCCCGGGCTCACTCCCAGCGGAAGAGCCGGCCCGCCGCCGTCAGCCCCACCACGGCCCACACCGCCAGGATCCCGAGGTCGCCCCAGGGCGTTCCGGCGCCGTGCGCCAGGACGTCCCTGAGGCCGTCGGAGAGGGCGGAGATCGGGAGCAGGGCGAGGACGTCCTGCACACCGGAGGGGAACTTGTCGAGCGGCACGATCACGCCGCCGCCGACGAGCAGCAGCAGGAAGACCAGGTTGGCGGCGGCCAGGGTCGCCTCCGCCTTCAGCGTCCCGGCCATGAGCAGGCCCAGCCCGGAGAACGCGGCGGTGCCGAGGACGAGCAGGAGCAGCACGGACAGCGGGTCGCCGTGCGGGGACCAGCCCAGGGCGTAGGCGATCGCCGTCAGCAGGACCACCTGGAGCACCTCGGTGACCAGGACGGCCGCCGTCTTGGCGGTCATCAGCCCCCAGCGGGGCAGGGGCGAGGAGGCGAGCCGCTTCAGGACGCCGTAGCGGCGTTCGAAGCCGGTCGCGATGGCCTGCCCGGTGAACGCGGTGGACATCACGGCGAGCGCCAGGACGCCGGGGGTGAGGAAGTCGACGGCCTTGCCCGCGCCGGTGTCCACGATGTCGACGGAGCTGAACAGCACCAGCAGCAGGGTCGGGATGACCACCGTCAGGAGCAGCTGTTCGCCGTTGCGCAGCAGCATCCGCGCCTCCAGCGCCGCCTGCGCCGCGATCATGCGCGGGAGCGGGGCGGCACCGGGGCGGGGCGTGTAGGTGCCCGTAGCGGTGTCGGTCGTGGTGGCCGTCATGAGCGCAGCTCCTTGCCGGTCAGCTCCAGAAAGACGTCTTCGAGGGTGTGCCGCTCCACCGAGATCCGCTCCGGCATCACCCCGTGCTGGGCGCACCAGGAGGTGACCGTGGCCAGCAGTTGCGGGTCGACCTTGCCGGTGACGCGGTACTGGCCGGGCGTCAGCTCGGCCGCGGTGGAGTCCGCCGGCAGCGCCTTGAGCAGGGAGCCCACGTCGAGACCGGGGCGGCCCGTGAAGCGCAGGGTGTTCTCGGCGCCGCCGCGGCACAGGTCCTCCGGGGAGCCCTGGGCGACGACCCGGCCCCCGTCGATGATCGCCACGTCGTCGGCGAGCTGCTCTGCCTCGTCCATGTGGTGCGTGGTGAGGATCACGGACACGCCGTCGCCGCGCAGGTCGCGCACCAGGTCCCAGGTCGCCCGGCGGGCCTGCGGGTCCAGGCCTGCGGTCGGCTCGTCCAGGAACACCAGCTCCGGGCGGCCCACGACCGCCATGGCCAGAGCGAGCCGCTGCTGCTGCCCGCCGGACAGGCGGCGGTAGGAGGTCCGGCCGCAGCTGCCCAGACCCAGCCGCTCGATCAGCGCGTCGACGTCGAGGGGGTGGGCGTGCAGTCTGGCCACATGGCGCAGCATCTCCTCGGCGCGGGCGCCGGAGTAGACGCCGCCGGACTGGAGCATGACACCTATGCGGGGGCGCAGGGCGGAGGCCTGGCGGACCGGGTCGAGGCCCAGGACGCGTACCGTGCCGGAGTCCGGCTTCCGGTAGCCCTCGCAGGTCTCGACCGTGGTCGTCTTGCCCGCCCCGTTGGGGCCGAGGACGGCGGTGATGCCCGCCGCGGCCACGAGGTCGAGGCCGTCCACCGCGGTCTTCGCGCCGTACCGCTTCACCAGGGACTGGACCTGGACGACCGGCTCACTGTGCATGGGTCCAGAGTCTAGGTAGCCGCGCCGGGTGCCCGGCGCGGGGGTCCGGAATTGGTGCCGGGGCCGGGTGCGCGGGCTACTCCGCGCCCGGCCGGTGCAGGGCCAGCCAGCGCTGCGCGTACGCCACGGCGTCCGCGACGGGGAACAGCCGTGCGTCGGCCGCGCCCACCCGCCCCCGCGCCACCGGGCGGTCCCGTTCGAAGTCGTGGCCCAGCTCCCCGAAGCGCTCCGAGGAGATCGCCACCTCGACCGCCTCCTCCCAGCCGTCCGGGCCGGGCCGCCCCAGGCGCACCCGTTGGCCGGGGATCCGGTACTCGGCCAGGTGGAAGCTGGTGCAGGTGTCGTAGCCGGTCCCGAGCAGCAGCGCGCGGGCGCCGAGGGCCTCGAGCCGCGCCAGCGGGCTCCGCTCGCCGAGCCGGCACCCTGGGTCGTGCCCCGCGGTGATCTCCGCGGCCCGGGGGCCGAGTGCCGCGAAGGACGTCTGGGGGTGGGCGCTGCGCAGGGCACCCGGCCAGGTGCGGACGGTCTCCGCTATCACTCCCATGCCTCGCGAGCGGGTGGTCCGCGGATCGTAGGCGGGCATGGTGGCCCGGATCGTCTCCCACCACTCCTCAGGCACGGGCGGGCTCGCCCACTGCGCCGGGTCCGAGAGGTCGCCCGTCTGGGTGGGGACCACCAGGGTGCCGTCGGGGCCGAGTGCGTCCAGGAGCCCCTGGACGACCGCGACGGCTCCGCCGCACACCCAGCCCAGCGCGCTGAGGGAGGAGTGCGCGAGGAGCGTCCCGCCCGGCCCGACGCCGAGCGCGCGCAGCCCGGCGGCGACGCTGTCGCGGGTGACGAGTGGGCCGGTGGGAAGGGGTGCGGGCATGGTCCGGAAGTCTGCCGCGCCCCCCTGCCGGGTGCCACCGGTTTTGTCGGCGGGTGATCGTTTGCGCAGGTCAGCTTAGGTTTACCTAAGTGATGCAGCGCACCGCACTGCCGAGGGGGCGGCGCTTGTCAGGGTTCGAGGAATTACGCAACAATGGCGTTGTGAAAAACGTCGGCGAGGCTCAGGAGGCTCCCTCGGGGGCTCCTCAGGACGAGCTCGCGACCGGTGAGCGCTCCACCCGCAACCGCGTCGCGCGGTCCATCCTGGACCACGGCCCGTCGACCGTCGCGGAGCTCGCCGGACGGCTGGGACTCACCCAGGCGGCCGTACGCAGGCATCTGGACGCGCTCGTCGCCGACGACGTCGTCGCGCCCCGCGAGCAGCGCGTGTACGGGGCGCGTACGCGCGGCCGGCCCGCCAAGGCCTTCGCGCTCACCGACTGCGGCCGGGACGCCTTCGACCAGTCGTACGACAAGCTCGCCGCGGACGCCCTGCGCTGGATCCAGCGCACGTACGGCGGTGACGCGGCCGTGATCGCCTTCGCCCGCGCCCGGCTCGCCGAGCAGGCCACCGCCTACCGCGAGGCCGTCGAATCCGTCGACCCCGACCGGCGCACCGAAGCCCTGGCCAAGGCCTTGAGCAAGGACGGGTACGCTGCTACGGCGCGCAGCGCACCGGTCGGCGAGCAGCTCTGCCAGCACCACTGTCCGGTCGCCCACGTCGCGGAGCAGTTCCCGCAGCTGTGCGAGGTCGAGACGGAGATCTTCTCGCAGCTGCTCGGCACGCACGTCCAGCGACTGGCCACGATCGCGCACGGCGACGGCGTCTGCACGACGTTCATCCCCAAGGCGCCCCAGCCGCCCCCCTCGCCGAAGGCCCCACGGGCGGCTTCGGCGAAGGGCGCCCCGGACGGGGCCCCGACGATTTCCCAGACCACCCACAACGCATCCGCCAGCACGGCCGGGAGGAACCCCGCATGACTCTCCCCACGGAGACTGCCCACCCCGAACTCGAGGGCCTGGGCACCTACGAATACGGCTGGGCCGACTCCGACGAGGCCGGTGCCGCGGCGAAGCGCGGTCTGAACGAGGATGTCGTCCTCGACATCTCCGGCAAGAAGTCCGAGCCGGAGTGGATGACCAAGCTGCGCTTGAAGGGCCTGAAGCTCTTCGAGAAGAAGCCCATGCCGAACTGGGGCTCGGACCTGTCGGGCATCGACTTCGACAACATCAAGTACTTCGTGCGCTCCACGGAGAAGCAGGCGGAGTCCTGGGAGGACCTGCCCGAGGACATCAAGAACACCTACGACAAGCTCGGCATCCCGGAGGCGGAGAAGCAGCGCCTCGTGGCCGGTGTCGCGGCGCAGTACGAGTCGGAGGTCGTCTACCACCAGATCCGCGAGGACCTGGAGGAGCAGGGTGTCGTCTTCCTGGACACCGACACCGCGCTCAAGGAGCACCCCGAGCTCTTCAAGGAGTACTTCGGCACCGTCATCCCCGCGGGTGACAACAAGTTCGCGGCGCTGAACACCGCCGTGTGGTCCGGAGGCTCCTTCATCTACGTGCCGCCGGGCGTGCACGTCGAGATCCCGCTCCAGGCCTACTTCCGCATCAACACGGAGAACATGGGCCAGTTCGAGCGGACCCTGATCATCGTGGACGAGGGTGCCTACGTGCACTACGTCGAGGGCTGCACGGCGCCGATCTACAAGAGCGACTCCCTGCACTCCGCGGTGGTCGAGATCATCGTCAAGAAGAACGCCCGCTGCCGCTACACGACCATCCAGAACTGGTCGAACAACGTCTACAACCTGGTCACCAAGCGCGCCGTCGCCTACGAGGGCGCGACCATGGAGTGGATCGACGGCAACATCGGCTCCAAGGTGACGATGAAGTACCCCGCCGTCTACCTGATGGGCGAGCACGCCAAGGGCGAGACCCTCTCCATCGCCTTCGCGGGCGAGGGCCAGCACCAGGACGCGGGCGCCAAGATGGTCCACATGGCCCCGAACACCTCCTCGAACATCGTCTCCAAGTCGGTGGCGCGAGGCGGCGGCCGCACCTCCTACCGCGGCCTCATCGAGATCGGCGAGGGCGCCCCGGGCGCCAAGTCGAACGTGCTGTGCGACGCGCTGCTGGTCGACACCATCTCCCGCTCGGACACCTACCCGTACGTCGACGTCCGCGAGGACGACGTCTCCATGGGCCACGAGGCCACCGTCTCCAAGGTCTCCGAGGACCAGCTCTTCTACCTGATGAGCCGCGGTATGACCGAGTTCGAGGCGATGGCGATGATCGTGCGCGGCTTCGTCGAGCCGATCGCCAAGGAACTGCCGATGGAGTACGCGCTGGAGCTCAACCGGCTGATCGAGCTGCAGATGGAAGGCTCGGTCGGCTGAGGCCGAGGCCCCCGGACCGAGCCCCCCGTCGCCCGCAGACGACTTACGCAGAAAGAGAGCAGTACGACAGCCATGGCTGAGGCCCAGACCCCCCCGGTGGGATCGACCACCGCCGGATCCATCGCGGTGGCCGCCGAGTCCACCGTCGCCACGCGCATGAGCGCGCCGCCGTCCTTCGACGTCGCGGACTTCCCCGTTCCGCACGGCCGCGAGGAGGAGTGGCGGTTCACGCCGCTGGAGCGGCTGCGCGGGCTGCACGACGGCACCGCCGTCGCGAACGGCTCGGGCGTGAAGGTCACCGTCGAGGCCCCCGAGGGCGTCGTCGTCGAGTCCGTCGGCCGCGACGACGCGCGCCTTCGCCGCGCGGGCACCCCCGTGGACCGTGTCGCCGCCCAGGCCTACTCGGCGTTCGAGCAGGCCGGTGTCGTCACCGTCCCCAAGGAGACCCGGCTCACCGAGCCGGTCCGCATCGCCGTGCACGGCGAGGGCGGCACCGCCTACGGCCACCAGGTGATCGAGCTCGGCGCCTTCGCCGAGGCCGTCGTCATCATCGACCACACCGGTGACGCGGTGCTCGCCGCGAACGTGGACTACATCCTCGGCGACGGCGCCAAGCTCACCGTCGTCTCGGTCCAGGACTGGGACGACAAGGCCGTCCACGTGGCCCAGCACAACGCGCTGATCGGCCGGGACGCCTCCTTCAAGTCGGTCGTCGTGACCTTCGGCGGCGACGTCGTCCGCCTGCACCCGCGCGTGAACTACGCGGGCACCGGCGGCGAGGCCGAGCTGTTCGGGCTCTACTTCACCGACAAGGGCCAGCACCAGGAGCACCGGCTCTTCGTGGACCACAACACCCCGCACTGCAAGTCGAACGTCGTCTACAAGGGCGCGCTCCAGGGCGACGAGGCGCACGCGGTGTGGATCGGTGACGTGCTGATCGAGGCCAAGGCCGAGGGCACGGACACCTACGAGATGAACCGCAACCTCGTCCTGACGGACGGCGCCCGCGTCGACTCGGTCCCCAACCTGGAGATCGAGACCGGCGAGATCGTCGGCGCCGGCCACGCCTCGGCCACCGGCCGCTTCGACGACGAGCAGCTCTTCTACCTGATGGCCCGCGGCATCCCGGAGCACGACGCCCGCCGCCTGGTGGTGCGCGGCTTCTTCGCCGAGCTGGTCCAGCAGATCGGTGTGAAGGACATCGAGGAGCGCCTGCTCGCCAAGATCGAAGAGGAGCTGGAGGCGTCGGTCGCATGACCACCTTCGTACGCGCCTGCGGCCTCGCCGAGCTGGAGGAGGACACCCCGAAGCGGGTGGAACTCGACGGCACGCCGGTCTCGGTCGTCAAGACCGAGGGGGAGGTGTTCGCGATCCACGACATCTGCTCCCACGCGAACGTCTCGCTCTCCGAGGGCGAGGTGGAGGGCTGCCAGATCGAGTGCTGGCTGCACGGCTCCAGCTTCGACCTGCGCACCGGCAAGCCGTCCGGCCTCCCCGCGACGCGCCCCGTCCCCGTATACCCCGTAAAGATCGAAGGGGACGACGTGCTCGTCTCCCTCACCCAGGAGTCCTGAGGCACCCATGGCAACGCTTGAAATCCGAGACCTGCACGTCACCGTCGAGGCCGACAACGCCACGAAGGAGATCCTCAAGGGCGTCGACCTCACCGTGAAGCAGGGCGAGACGCACGCCATCATGGGCCCCAACGGCTCCGGCAAGTCGACGCTCGCCTACTCCCTCGCGGGTCACCCGAAGTACACGATCACCAGCGGCACCGTCACCCTGGACGGCGAGGACGTCCTGGAGATGTCCGTGGACGAGCGGGCCCGCGCCGGCCTGTTCCTCGCGATGCAGTACCCGGTCGAGGTCCCCGGCGTCTCGGTCTCCAACTTCCTGCGCACCTCCGCCACCGCCGTGCGCGGCGAGGCGCCCAAGCTGCGCACCTGGGTCAAGGAGGTCAAGGAGGCCATGGAGCGTCTCCACATGGACTCCTCCTTCGCCGAGCGCAACGTGAACGAGGGCTTCTCCGGCGGCGAGAAGAAGCGCCACGAGATCCTCCAGCTGGAGCTGCTCAAGCCGAAGGTCGCGATCCTCGACGAGACGGACTCCGGCCTCGACGTCGACGCGCTGCGCATCGTGTCCGAGGGCGTCAACCGCGTCCGCGAGACCGGCGAGGTCGGCACCCTGCTGATCACGCACTACACGCGCATCCTGCGCTACATCAAGCCCGACCAGGTCCACGTGTTCTCCGGTGGCCGCATCGTCGAGTCCGGCGGCCCCGAGCTCGCGGACAAGCTGGAGAACGAGGGCTACGAGGCATACGTGAAGGGTGGCGCATCCGCGTGACACAGCTGCCGGGCCTCCTCGACACCGAGGCACTCCGCAAGGACTTCCCCATCCTGGACCGCACGGTCCACGACGGCAGGAAGCTCGTGTACCTGGACAACGCGGCCACCTCGCAGACGCCGCGCCAGGTGATCGACGTGCTCTCCGAGTACTACGAGCAGCACAACGCCAACGTCCACCGCGGTGTGCATGTCCTCGCCGAGGAGGCCACGGAGCTGTACGAAGGCGCGCGCGACAAGGTCGCCGAGTTCATCAACGCGCCCAGCCGTGACGAGGTGATCTTCACCAAGAACGCCTCCGAGTCGCTCAACCTCGTGGCGAACATGCTGGGCTGGGCCGACGAGCCCTACCGCGTGGACTCCGAGACCGAGATCGTCATCACGGAGATGGAGCACCACTCCAACATCGTGCCGTGGCAGCTGCTCGCGCAGCGCACCGGCGCGAAGCTGAAGTGGTTCGGGCTGACCGACGACGGCCGCCTCGACCTGTCCAACATCGAGGAGGTCATCACGGAGAAGACGAAGATCGTCTCCTTCGTGCTGGTGTCCAACATCCTGGGCACGCTCAACCCGGTCGAGGCCATCGTGCGCCGCGCCCAGGAGGTCGGCGCCCTGGTGTGCGTCGACGCCTCCCAGGCCGCGCCGCACATGCCGCTGGACGTCCAGGCCCTCCAGGCCGACTTCGTCGCCTTCACCGGTCACAAGATGTGCGGCCCGACGGGCATCGGTGTGCTGTGGGGCCGCCAGGAGCTGCTGGAGGACCTGCCTCCGTTCCTCGGCGGCGGCGAGATGATCGAGACGGTGACGATGAACTCGTCCACCTACGCTCCCGCCCCGCACAAGTTCGAGGCGGGTACGCCGCCGATCGCCCAGGCAGTCGGTCTCGGCGCGGCCATCGACTACCTGAACTCGATCGGCATGGACAAGATCCTCGCCCACGAGCACGCGCTCACCGAGTACGCGGTCGGCAAGCTGCGCGAGGTCCCCGACCTGCGGATCATCGGCCCGACGACGGCCGAGGACCGGGGTGCGGCGATCTCCTTCACGCTCGGCGACATCCACCCGCACGACGTGGGCCAGGTGCTGGACGAACAGGGCATCGCGGTGCGCGTCGGCCACCACTGCGCGCGGCCCGTCTGCCTGCGCTACGGAATTCCTGCGACCACGCGAGCGTCGTTCTATCTGTACTCCACACCAGCCGAGATCGACGCACTGGTCGAGGGGCTGGAGCACGTACGGAACTTCTTCGGCTGACGGGACGAGCGATCGCATGAAGCTGGATTCGATGTACCAGGAAGTCATCCTGGACCACTACAAGAACCCGCACGGGCGTGGTCTGAGGGATGGCGACGCCGAGGTGCACCACGTCAATCCGACCTGCGGCGACGAGATCACGCTGCGAGTGAAGTACGACGGCACGACGATCAAGGACGTCTCGTACGAGGGCCAGGGCTGCTCCATCAGCCAGGCGTCGGCCTCCGTGCTGAACGAGCTCCTGGTCGGCAAGGACCTGTCGGACGCGCAGAAGGTCCAGGAGACCTTTCTGGAGCTGATGCAGTCCAAGGGCCGGATCGAGCCCGACGACGCGATGGAGGACATCCTGGAGGACGCGGTCGCGTTCGCCGGTGTGTCCAAGTACCCGGCGCGGGTGAAGTGCGCCCTCCTGAGCTGGATGGCGTGGAAGGACGCGACGGCCCAGGCTCTTGAGGCCGGAGCCGAAAGGAAGACGGCATGAGCGAGACCGTGGAGATGAAGCCGGCCTCCGAGGAGGAACTCCGCGAGGCCCTGATGGACGTGGTCGACCCCGAACTGGGCATCGACGTGGTCAACCTCGGCCTCATCTACGGCATCCATGTCGACGACGCGAACATCGCCACCATCGACATGACCCTGACCTCCGCGGCCTGTCCGCTGACGGACGTCATCGAGGACCAGGCCAAGTCCGCCACGGACGGGCTGGTCAACGAGTTGCGGATCAACTGGGTCTGGATGCCGCCGTGGGGCCCCGACAAGATCACTGACGACGGGCGCGAGCAGCTTCGAGCGCTCGGCTTCAACGTCTGAGCGGCTGGGAGAAGGGCGGTACCCCTCGGGTGCCGCCCTTTTTCACGCCTTCACGCCGCTGATGTGTACGCACGTACACATCGATGCGTACACTCGTACACATGGGATACGCGTTCCTCTCCGGGGCCATCGCGGCCGAGGTCCTCGCCACGACCTCCCTGAAGTACAGCGAGGGTTTCAGCAGGTTCGGCCCCTCGCTGGTGACCGTCCTCGGATACGTGGTGTCCTTCGCGCTGCTCGCACAGGCCCTGAAGACGCTGTCGGTCGGCACGGCGTACGCGATCTGGTCCGGGGTGGGCACCGCGGCCGTCGCCGCCGTCGGACTCGCGCTGTTCGGGGAGGGACTGGGCCTGATGAAGATCGCCGGCATCGTGCTGATAGTCGGCGGAGTGGTGGTGCTCAGCCTGGGCGGCGCCCACTGATGCCCCGCAGACACGACCCCGAGCGGCGGCAGCGGATCATCGACGCGGCGATCCGGGTCGTCGGGGCCAAGGGCATCGCCGGACTGAGCCATCGCTCCGTGGCCGCCGAGGCGGACGTGCCGCTCGGCTCGACGACGTATCACTTCGCCACGCTCGACGACCTGATGGTCGCCGCCCTGCGCCGGACGAACGAGGGCTTCGGCAAGGTCCTCGCGGGCAGCGGTCTGCTGCTCCGCGCGGACGGCGACCTGGCCGCGGACCTGGCCCGCGCGCTCGGCGCCTGGCTGGGCGGCGACCGGACGGGCGTGGAGCTGGAGTACGAGCTGTACCTCGCGGCCCTGCGCCGCCCCGCCCTGCGGCCGGTGGCCGCCGAGTGGACGGAGGAGACCGCGCACCTCCTGTCCGGCCGCACCGACCCGGTGACCGCGCGCACCCTCCTCGCCCTGATGGACGGGATCTGCCTCCAGGTGCTCCTCGGCGGCGGCACCTACGACGAGGACTTCGCGCGCGAGGCGCTGGCCCGGGTGATCCCCGACCGGCACCCGTCCTGAACCGGGGACGGGCCGGTGCCGGTTCGCCCGGGCAGGGCCCGTCACGTTAGGTTTCCCCTATGACCGACACGACTGCTCCCCGTACCACCGGTGCCGTGGCCGCCGGGCTCGCCACGCTCGCCGCCGACGGCACCGTTCTCGACACCTGGTTCCCCGCGCCCGAGCTGTCGGGGGCGCCCGGCCCGTCCGGCACCGAGCGGCTGTCCGCCGAGCGCGCCGTGGAACTGCTCGGTGAGGGCGCCGCCCGGGCGATCGGCCCGGACGCCCGCCGGGGCGTCGAGGTGGTCGCGGTCCGCACGGTCATCGCCTCCCTGGACGACAAGCCGATCGACGCGCACGACACCTATCTGCGCCTGCACCTGCTCTCGCACCGCCTGGTGAAGCCGCACGGCCAGAGCCTGGACGGCATCTTCGGCTTCCTCGCCAACGTGGCCTGGACCTCGCTCGGCCCGGTCGCCGTCGAGGACATCGAGAAGGTGCGCCTGAACGCCCGCGCCGAGGGCCTGCACCTCCAGGTGACCTCCGTCGACAAGTTCCCGCGCATGACGGACTACGTCGCCCCCAAGGGCGTCCGCATCGCCGACGCCGACCGGGTGCGCCTGGGCGCGCACCTCGCCGAGGGCACCACGGTCATGCACGAGGGCTTCGTGAACTTCAACGCCGGCACCCTCGGCACCTCCATGGTCGAGGGCCGGATCTCCGCCGGCGTCGTCGTGGGCGACGGCTCGGACATCGGCGGCGGCGCCTCCACGATGGGCACGCTCTCCGGCGGCGGCAACGTCCGCATCACCATCGGCGAGCGCTGCCTGGTCGGTGCCGAGGCGGGCGTGGGCATCGCGCTCGGCGACGAGTGCGTGGTCGAGGCGGGCCTGTACGTCACCGCGGGCACCCGGGTCACCATGCCCGACGGGCAGATCGTCAAGGCCCGCGAACTCTCCGGCGCCTCCCACATCCTCTTCCGCCGCAACTCGGTCACCGGCGCGGTCGAGGCCCGCCCCAACAACGCGGTCTGGGGCGGCCTGAACGAGGTTCTGCACAGCCACAACTGACCCGCGGCCGAGCCGGTCCGGTCGTTCCGCGACTCCGAGCGCCCTTCCACCGCCTCCTCGGCGGACCGGGAGGGCGCTCGCGCGTCACCGGTCCGAGACCGACTCCGCGAACCTGGCCAGCACCGCGAAGTCGGTCCGGCGCAGGCCCACCCGCGGATCGACGTGGTACAGCAGGGCAGGCCCGGGGTGGCGGGCGGTGACGTACGACTCGTCCGCCGTGCTCTGCTCGTCGTCCACCCACGCGAAGGGGCGGTCGGCCGCGTACGCCAGGATCGCCTCGGTCTTCCAGTGCACCCCGTCGGGACGCTGCGCGAACAGGTCGCCGCCGAAGTCGACGTACGGGAGGTCGGGGAGCCCGATGACGGGGGCGATCCAGCGGTTCGCCTCCCGCATCCACGTCGTCGCCCAGCACAGCTCGTAGCCCAGGGCCAGCAGCGCCTCACCGTGGCCGGGGTGCAGCCAGACGCGCAGGACACGGCCGGGCTGCGGCACCCGGATCGTCGTGTACCCGTCGGGACGGCGCTCGGGCTGGGCGGCGTAGGGGTTGAGGGGGCCGTCGACGTCGAGGAAGAGCAGGGGTCGGCTCACCCCGTCAACGTACGGCAGTCCGGGTCCCGACGCCGGGCCGACGGCTGAACTCCGCGGCGGACACGAGGTGTTCGTAGATCCTCAGCAGCTCCTCCGCGTTCTCCCGGCCCGCCGCTCGCAGCGGTGGGCGCACCGGTCCGGCCGGCAGGCTCAGGGCGTTCAGCAGCGCCTTCGCCGTGACCGTGCCGGGCAGGTCCGCCGCCATCATCGCCTCGATCAGCGGCATCGCGGCCAGCTGGAGGCGGGCCGCCTGTGCCGTCGCGCCCGCGTCGAACGCGTCCAGGATCGACCGGATCCGCTCCGGCACCACGTTCGCGACGGTGCTGACACAGCCCGCGCCTCCGATCGCGTACCACGCGAGCACCTGCTCGTCGCAGCCCGTGTAGTACGCCAGGTCCGTGCGGGCCAGCACCTTCTGGGTGCCCAGCAGGTCGTACGCGCAGTCCTTGACCGCCACGATCCGGGGGTGCGCCGCGAGCCGGATCATGGTCTCCGGCTCGATCCGGGTCCCGGTGCGGCCCGGGATGTCGTACAGCATGAGCGGCAGGCCCGAGGCGTCGGCGATCTCGGTGAAGTGGGCACGGACCGCGTCCTGCGGGGGCCGGCTGTAGTAGGGCGTCACCACCAGCAGGCCGTCGGCGCCCGCCCTCTCGGCCTCCCGTGCCAGTTCCGCGCTGTGCGCGGTGTCCGAGGTGCCCACTCCGGCCACGATCGCCGCCCGGGTGCCGACCGCCTCCCGCACCGCCCGCACCAGGGCGGCCTTCTCGGTGTCGCTCGTGGTCGGCGACTCGCCCGTGGTGCCGGACAGCACCAGGCCGTCACAGCCGCGGTCCACCAGCCGCTCGGCCAGCCGCCGCGCCCCGTCGAGATCGAGGGCGCCCTCGGCGGTGAAGGGCGTGACCATCGCGCACAGGGCGCGACCGAAGGGGGCCGGAGCGTGTGAGAGGGGCATGGGAGGAGTCTCGGCCCGGCGATGGTGAAGGTCCACTTAGTTCTTCTGCTCGGTACTGTTCAGATGTGCTTACCTGGCGACGCGCGGGCCCCGCACGGCCCCGACTCTTGGACAACAAAAGTTTCCGGTGAGAGTCTGAAGCCATGTTGGACGTCACCGTGATCGAGGACCCCGAGGCCGCGGCCGTCTCGCTGGACCCCATACGCGCCCGGCTGCTCGCCGAGCTGGCGGCGGGCCCCGCGTCGGCGACCATGCTGGCCGGCAAGGTCGACCTGCCCCGGCAGAAGGTGAACTACCACCTGAAGGCCCTCGAACGGCACGGCCTGGTGGAGCTGGCGGGCGAACGCCGCAAGGGCAATGTCACCGAGCGCCTGATGCGGGCCACCGCGGCGTCGTACGTGATCAGCCCGCTCGCTCTGGCCGCCGTGCAGCCCGACCCGGACCGCTTCCGCGACCAGCTCTCCGCGCGCTGGCTGCTGGCGCTCGGCGCCCGGCTGGTCCGGGACATCGGCTCGCTGATCACCGGCGCGGCCAGGGCCCGCAAGCGACTCGCGACCTTCGCCCTCGACGGCGAGGTGCGCTTCGCCTCCGCCGCCGACCGCGCCGCGTTCGTCCAGGAACTGACGGCGGGGGTCGGCGCCCTCATCCGCAAGTACGACGCCCCGGACGCCGCGTCCGGCCGCGACCACCGGATCGTCCTGGCCGTCCACCCCGCGGTGCGGCCCGAGGCCGCCCCGGACATCACCGACTGACATCACGCGTCGACGCAGGAGCCGCCATGCCCGAGGGAAAGCCGTTCGAGATCGCCCGTGAGTTCGACGTCGAGGCCTCGCCCGAGGAGGTGTGGCAGGCCGTCACCACCGGCACGGGCGGCTGGCTGTGGCCGATGGAGGCGCCCGAGCCGCGCGAGGGCGGCCGGGGCCCCTTCGGGTCGACGGTCACCGCCTGGGATCCGCCCCACCGCTACACCAACCGCGTCGCCGACGTCGACGGCATCGCCGAGCAGACCCTCAACCAGCTCGACTACACCATCGAACCGCGCGAGGGCGGCCGTCACGCCCGGGTCCGCTACGTGCACAGCGGGATCTTCGTCGACGACTGGGACAACCAGTACGACGGCGCCGACAGGCACACCGGCTTCTATCTGCACACCCTGCGCGAGTACCTGACCCACTTCGCGCCCCGCCCCCTCGCCTTCGCGACCCTGAACGGCCCCGAGACGTCCACGGCACCGGACGCCCTGACCACGGTGGCCCACTCACTGCGCCTTGAGGACAAGGCCCGTCAGGGCGCGACCGTCGAGCTGCGCGGGCCCGGGAACCGCCTCTTCCAGGCCGTGGTCGACTACCGTGACCCCTACTTCGTCGGGCTGCGCACCGACGACGCCCTCATCCGCTTCTTCGGCCGCAACCACTGGGGCGCGCCCGTCGGGATCAGCATCCACGACTTCGCGCCGGGCGCGGACGCGGCGGCGAACGAAACCGCCTGGCGGGCCTGGCTGGACGAGACGTTCGCCTGACCCGGCGGACGGACGCGCGCACGGGACGAGCCCGGCCCCACCGGACGGAGGGGACCGGGCTCGTCGGCACCGCGGGGTCGACCGCTACCGGCGACTACGGGTGGAACCGCAGCACCTGCGGGTCGTGGTCGCTGATCTGGTCGTGGAACTCCGAGTTGATGTGCACGCTGTCGTAGTCGAGACCGCAGTCGCGACGGATCGACGGGCTGACCAGGATCTGGTCGAGCACCTGGCTGTTGCCCTGGTAGTCGTACGTGTACCGCTCGCTCTTCGGCAGCGACTTGATCGCCGACCACAGCTCGCCGTCACCCTCGAGGATCTTCGCGGTGTCGGAGAACTGGAAGTCGTTCATGTCGCCGAGCGCGATGACGTCCGCGTTCTTCTGGGTGTCGAGGATGCTCTTCACGAAGGTGTGCACCTCGGTCGCCTGAAGGTGGCGCTGGGTCTCCGAGCTGCGCACCGGCGGCTGGTACTGGGCCGTCAGACCCTGGTCGCCGCCCTTGGAGTTGAGGTGGTTGGCGATCACGAAGACCGTCTTGCCGCGGAAGACGAACTCGCCGGCGAGCGGCTTGCGGCTGGACTTCCAGGCGTCGCTGGCGGGGTCGATCCGGCCGGGGGAGGCCGTCAGCTGCGCCTTGCCGTGCACCTTGGTGACGCCCACGGCGGTGGTGGAGTCGCCGCCCGCGCGGTCGGTGAAGGAGACGCGCTCCGGGTTGAAGAGGAAGACCTGGCGGATGTTGCCGCCCGGCTCGCCGCCGTCCTGGTCGTTGACCGGGTCGATGGAGCGCCACTGGTACTTCGGGCCGCCCGCCGCGACGATCGCGTCGATCAGCTTGTTCACCGTCTGGCTCGCGTCGACCGTGCCGTCGTCCTTGGCACCGTTGTTGTCCTGGATCTCCTCCAGGGACACGATGTCGGGCGACTGCAGGTTGTGCACGATCGCGGCGGCGTGCGCGTCGAACGTCGCGTCGCCCGGGTCCAGGTTCTCCACGTTGTACGTCGCCACGGCCAGCTCGCCGCGCGACTGCTTGCGCGTGGTCTCCCGCTTCAGGCCGCCGCTCTTGAGCGTGCCCATCTGGCCCGCGACGAGCGTGTAGCCGCCGAACTGGTTGAAGTCCATCGGGCCGGTGGTGGTGCCGGTGAGCGTGTCGCCGACGTCGGCCGCCGGGAAGTCGGCGGTCGCGCCGAGCGACTGGATCTGGAGCCGGCCGGTGTTCTGCGACGCGTAGGACCCGTAGAGGCTGCCGCCGCGGCGGGTGTCGTGCTCGTGCGGCTTCACCGTGACCCACAGCTCGCTGTAGGGGTCGGTGGCGGTGATCACGCGGACGTCGGAGACCTGGACGTTCATGCCCTCCAGGGACTCGTAGTAGTCCAGGGCGTACTTCTTCGGGTCCAGTGCGAGGGCGTTGATCGAGCCGCTCGCCGCCGTGTCACCCGAGGGGGCGTAACGCGACGGCACCGAACGGGCGTTGACGACGACCGGCGCGGGCACGGCGTTGCCGCTGGAGACCACCGTCACCGTCGGCTTGCCGATCTCGGTCACCGACTGGTTGCCGGAGGTCGTGCCGCCCGGGACGTACTCCGAGACGGTGCCGGTGACGCTCACCGCGTCGCCGACGGCGACCTTCGGGGTGGAGCTGGTGAAGACGAACACGCCCTCACTGGTGGCCGGGTTGTCGTCCGGGGTGGGGTCCTGCATCCAGAAGCCCTTGGACGAGCCGTAGGTCCGTACGCCGGTGACGATTCCGGTCACGTCCGAGACCTTCTGGCCCGCGAGCGGGGATATGCGGGTGGTGCCCTGGATATCGTGGATGCGCACGGTGTCCGCGTGGGCGGGTGTGGTCAGCACCACCCCGGTCACCGTGGAGCAAACGGCGGCGACGGTCAGTGCCGCGAGACGCGTGGATGACTTGCTCGGCAAGAGGATTCCTCCAGGGACATACGGGGGCGCCGGGACGAGGGTTTTGCGTGGCGCCACTGCGCCGCGACCGGCGGTGCCGTCGCGGCCTGCGCAGAAGTGGACGGCGGGAACTCAACCGGACCCCGGCCAACCCCGACGTGACGCCGGTGACCCTGGGTGAACAAGTGTCCGCCGATTTCTACGCGCGTCAATGTCCTGTGTGAGTGGGGTAGTTGTCAAGGTTCTGGCCATGTACCGGGGACGGCGGGGACGTGAACCGGGCGGCATGGGTGGAAATCCGTCTAGGCTGATCCCGTGATCCGGGGCGCTCCCTGGATCGCTCCGTACGCCTCAAGGAGACCCGGTCGATGTCAGACAGCTCCCCCCTGCCGCCGGTCCGGCTGCGCCCCGAAGCGGAGCTCGCGCGGGACGCGCTCGCCACACCTCTGCTCTCGCGTGCCGCACGGCTCGCTCGCTGGGCGGGGCCGGACACGCGGGTGGATGCCGGGGGTGAGCTGGTCGAGGAGCAACTGCCCGCCGCCGCGGAGGTTCTCGGCCTGAGCGGTGAGGACGCCGGCGCCTACGCGAGCGAGGCCTGGGGCCTGGCCGTGGACGCCGGGCTCGTCGAGGTCACCGACGAGGAGGAGGGGACCGTCGCCCCGGGCGCCGACCTCGCGCTGCTCACCTCGGGGAGCCCCGCCGACGTCCTGGCGATCTGGCTCACGGCGCTGGGCACCGTGCTCGCCGACGCGAGCGTGCCCGACCTGGAGGACGTCGCCGGCGCCGTGGACGAGAACGGCGAGGTCGACCTCTCCTCGCTCGACTGGGACCTGGACGCGGAGGCCGAGTTCCTCGACGGGGCGCTCGCCGGCCTCTACCTGCTGACGGTGGGCGCGGTGGGCCCCAGCGACGAGGCGGTGCCGCTGCCCGTGCTGGCCGCGTCGATGATCGTGCCCGATGACGTGGTCGAACCCAGCGACGACCTGCTGGAGATGGTGTCGGACGCGATGATGCGGCTCGACGACCAGTTCCGGATCCTCGAACCGATCGGGCTGGTCGAGTTCCGGCCCGTCGACGAGGCGCTGATGGCCGACGCCGACGAGGAGCCCCTGCCGCCCGAGGACGACACGGACATCGGCCGCTACGGCATGGTGCGGCTGACCCCTCTGGGCCTGTACGGGGTGCGCTCGGTGCTGATGGACGCGGGGATGGTCGCACCGCTGATCGGTGAACTCGCCGACAAGGGAGCCGATGTGCTGCTCCACGGCACGTCAGCGTTCCCGCCCGCCGCGGCCCAGGCCGAGACGGAGCAGTGGCTCGCCCGGCGCGCGCCGCTCGCCGCGGCACGGGAGCTGCTCGGCGCGGCGCGCGGCTCGGACGCCGCCGCGCCGCTGCGCCGGCTGCACTGCCAGCAGGCGCTGTCCCTGATCGGGGCGGAGGCGGAACCGGCACTGCGCGAGGTGCTGGACGACGCCGAACTCGGCGGTCTCGCGCGGGTCTGGCTCACCGAGCACGGCGCGGCCGATGTGCCGGTGCCCACGGAGGCGATGGTCTTCTGGCTGACCATCGACACGGTCGCCGCCCAGCTGGCGGCCGAGGGCAACTCCACGGAGCTCCAGGCGCTGGTGGAGGGGCTGGCGGCGCAGCACAGCGGCTTCTTCGACGCGGCGTGGCGGGTGGACCACCCCGCCACCCCCGAGGTGCTGGAGGCGATGGGGCGTCTGCATCCGGACAAGAAGGTCGCCAAGGAGGCCCGGAAGGCGGCGTTCAAGGCGCGGTCGCAGCACGGCGGATGAGCGGACCGCCCGGGTCCTGACGGACCCGGACCTGGGCGGGAGACGAGCCGGGAGCCGCCGTGCCCGCCGTCTCGTCCACGTCACCGGCGGCACCTTCCCGCCCGACGGCAGGACCATGTCCGCCGACGACCACCGGCCGGGCGTCACGCCGGCCGCCACCTGCCCCCGGGAGCGGCAGGGGTGCCGCTGATCCGGGCCACCGCGTACCCGGGGGCCCGGGGCTCCCGCCGACGCCGGAGACCGCGGGCGCCCCGGCCGCCTACAGCGCCTCTGCCGCCGGTTTCACCATGTTGCGTACGGTGCGGGCGTTGACGAAGGTGCCCATGGCGGTCATGTCCCACTCCCCGGAGAACTGCCGGACGAGCTTGGCCATCAGCACGCCCGTCTGCGGGTCGGCCTGGGTGAGGTCGAAGCGGACCAGCTCCTCGTCGGTCGCCGCGTCCACGAGGCGGCAGTACGCCTTGGCGATGTCGGTGAACTTCTGCCCGGAGAAGGAGTTCACGGTGAAGACCAGGCCGGTCACCTCCTGGGGGAGGCGCCCGAGGTCGACCGTGATGACCTCGTCGTCGCCCCCGCCCTCGCCCGTGAGGTTGTCGCCGGAGTGCGTGACCGCGCCGTTCAGGATGGTCAGCTTGCCGAAGTAGCAGCTGTCGACGTGGTCGCGCTGCGGGCCGTAGGCGATCACGGACGCGTCCAGGTCGATGTCGCCGCCGCGGAAGGCGGGCTCCCAGCCGAGCCCCATCCGGACCTGGGAGAGCAGCGGACTGCCGCTCTTGACCAGGGACACCGTCTCGTTCTTCCGCAGGCTGACCCGTCCCTTGTCGAGGTTGACCTTGCCGGCGCCGGGGGCCGGGACGGCCGGCGCGGCCGGCGCGGCCGGGGGCGCGGGGGGCGGCGGGGGAACGGCGAGCGACGGCGCCGGTGCGGCGGGCGGCGCGGTGGGCCGCGGAGGTGCCGCCGGCGCCGCGGCGGCCGGTTCCTCGACCGTGACGCCGAAGTCGGTGGCGATGCCCGCCAGTCCGTTCGCGTACCCCTGGCCCACCGCGCGCGCCTTCCACGCGCCGCCCCGCAGATAGACCTCCACGACCACCAGCGCCGTCTCGGCGCCGAGGCGCGGAGGGGTGAACGTGCCCAGCACGCTGTTGTCGTCCGCGTCGCGGATCGTGGCCGTGGGTTCGATGCCCTGGAAGGTCTGGCCCGCGGCGTCGGGGCTCGCGGTGACCACGATCTTCTCGATGCCCGGGGGGACGGAGACGGTGTCCACCGTGATCGAGTCGGGGCTCGTGCCGCCGCCGGAGCGGTGGGTGACGCCCGGGCCCGAGGGCTGGTTGTAGAAGATGAAATCGTCGTCGGAGCGCACCTTGCCGTCGGCGGTGAGCAGCAGTGCCGACACGTCGAGCCGCACCGGGGCGGCGACGTCGACGGTCACACGGGAGGCTCCGAGCGGGATGTTCGAGCCAGGGGTCATAGCTGTCATGCCCGTCCAACGATCAGGACCACTTTGCCGTTCCCTTACCCGATCCGGAGCCTGTCCGACCCCGGTCCTCCCGGCGAACCCCCTACGGCCACAGGGGCGGGTCGGTGACGAAGTGGCCGCCGAGGCGGGCATGGGCGGGGTCGTCCGGCCGCAGCGGGCCCTGCTCGGCGAGGAGCTCGGCGGCGTACCGCTCGGAGTCGTCGCGCGGCTCGTAGCCCAGCGCCCTGGCGCTGGTCAGGTCCCACCACAGGCGGGTGTTCGCCGACGAGCCGTGGACCACGGTGTGCCCGACGCCGTCGGCGCTCAACGCGGCGTGGAAGAGGCGAGCCGCGTCCTCGGGGCTCAGCCACAGGGAGAGGCTGCGCACGCTCCTCGGTTCGGGGAAGCAGGAGCCGATCCGCACCGAGACCGTCTCCAGGCCGTGCTTGTCCCAGTAGAACTGGGCGAGGTCCTCGCCGAAGGACTTGGACAGCCCGTAGAAGGTGTCCGGGCGGCGCGGGGTGTCGACCGGGATCAGCGGGTCGTCGCCCTGGGGGCGCGGGGTGTAGCCGACCGCGTGGTTGGACGAGGCGAACACGATCCGGCGTACGCCCTCCTCGCGCGCAGCCTCGTACAGATGGTAGGTCCCCTCGATGTTCGCCCTGAGGATCTTCTCGAAGGTGGACTCCACGGAGATGCCCGCGAGATGGACGACGGCGTCGGCGCCCCGCACGGCCTCCCGCAGCGCCTCCCGGTCCGCGAGGTCCGCGACGACGGCGTCCGGCTCGCCCTCGATCGGACGCACGTCCAGAAGCCGCAGCTCGTAGCCGTAGCGCGGCAGCAACCCCCGCATCATGGAGCCGAGTTGGCCGGCGGCGCCGGTGAGCAGAACGGTACGGGGAGCGGGCATCCTCGGCCTCCTGGTCCTGAGATCGCGCGGCCACGCCCCTGACCGGCGTGACCGGACCAGTGTGCCGGGCGGCACGGGCGGCACGTGCGGGCCGGGCGGGACGTCCGCCGGAGCGCCCCGGGAGCCCCGACTCCCCACATCGCCGCCCAAAGCGCCCTGATCGCGGAAAGCGGTGAACAGTCCGGAACAGGGGGCGCAACCGGGCAGGGGTCCGTACGCTCCCCACCATGCCCCTGAGCCTCACCGTCCTCGGCACGGCCTCCCCGTCCCCGGGCCCCGACCGCCCCTGCTCCGGCTATCTGCTGCGCGGCGGGGGCGCCGAGATATGGGTCGACGCCGGGCCGGGTACTTTCGCGGAGTTGCAGCGGCACACGGACCCGACCCGGCTCACGGCCATCTGGATCTCCCATCTGCACGCCGACCACAGCGCCGACCTGCTCGCCGCCGCCTACTCCTACGCGTTCGGCGGGCGCACCCTGCCCGCCCCGGTGCCGGTGTACGCGCCCGAGGACTGCGCGCAGCGCCTCGCGGGCTTCTTCGGACGGCACGACCCGCGGTTCCTCGGCTCCGTCTTCGACTTCCGGCCCCTGTACGACGGCCACGCGGTCCGCCACTGGAACCTGCGCCTGGTCACGCGCGCCGTCGACCACGACACCGAGGCGTACGGCCTGCGGGCCGACTGCCAGGGGAGCATCGTGGCGTTCTCCGGGGACAGCGGCCCCTGCGACGTGCTCGCGGAACTCTCCCTCGGGGCCGATGTGTTCCTCTGCGAGGCCGATGCCGACCGGCATCGCGAGGGCGAACGGCGGGTGCATCTCACCCCCGAGGACGCCGGCGCCTATGCCAAGGGCGCGCGGGAGCTCCTCCTCACCCACATCGGGCCCGCGCTCACCCCGGAGGCGGCGGTGGGACGCGCCGCGGCGGTCTTCGGCGGGCCGACGGCAGCCGCCCGCACCGGGCAGACGAAGACCGTCTGACGCCCAGCCGACGACGCTCCGACGGGCGGGCGAACACCGTCAGAACGCCGCCGTCCGGAGGCACATGGGCCCTCGAACCGCCTAATCCCGAATTGTGTATCGATCGCGCAACGAACCTCGCGTTACCGACGATGACGCGCGTAGAAATCGTGTCATGCATAAGTCACTTCGCATCACGGCCGTCGCCGCCGCGTGCGCCATCGCCGGTGGCGCCCTCTACGGCGCCGGCGCGGCCACCGCCGGCCAGTCGACGGCGAACTCCACCCACGAGCCCTACAACATCGGGCTCCTGGTCAAGGACATCGACACCTACTACGGCGCCGCGCTCGACGCCAACGGCACCTACCAGGCGTCCCCGACCAGCCCGTACGCCAAGGACCTGGCGCGCATGGAGTCGGCCGCCAAGCTCTACATCGACCGGGCGGCCCGCAAGGCGCACCGTCACCACGAGAAGCCCGCGGTCGTCTTCGACATCGACGACACGCTGCTGCTCAGCCTCGACTACGAGAAGAAGACGAACTACACGTACAACTCGACCACGTGGGCCGACTACGTGGCCAAGGCCGACCGCCCGGCCGTCCCCGGCACCCCGGACCTGGTGCGCTACGCCAAGGCCCACGGTGTCGAGGTCTTCTACAACTCGGGCCTCAAGGAGTCGCAGCGCTCCGCCGCGGTCGAGAACCTGAAGAAGGTCGGCGCCGACATCAACCTCGACGCCGACCACATGTTCCTCAAGAACGCGGACACCCCGCCGCCCTACCTGAGCGACTGCGCCACCCCGGGCACCTGGACCTGCACCACCGTCCAGTACAAGTCCGGCACCCGTGAGCACATCGAGGACCTCGGCTACGAGATCATCGCCAACTTCGGCGACCAGTACTCGGACCTCGACGGCGGCTACGCCGACCGCACCTACAAGCTCCCGAACCCGACGTACTTCGTCAGCTGAGAGCCCGCTCGACCCGCCGTGCGCCGCGCCCCCGCCAGGGGCGCGGCGCACCGCGCGGCGGACGGGAGCCCCGGGCTCAGCCCCCGAGGGCGGCCCGCATCGTCGCCTTGGCCACCGGTGCCGCCAGGCCGTTGCCGCTGACCTCCGAGCGTGCCGCGTCCGACTGCTCGACCATCACCGCGACGGCCACCTCCTTGCCCGTCGTGTCGGACTTCGCGTACGACGTGAACCACGCGTAGGGCGTCTTGCTGTTGTTCTCGCCGTGCTGGGCCGTACCCGTCTTGCCGCCCACCGTCGCACCCGGTATCTGAGCGTTCGTGCCGGTGCCCTGCGACACCACCGTCTCCATCGCCGACTGCAGCTGCCGGGCCGTCGACGCGCTCACGATCCGCTTGGACCCGGCCTCGTCGAACTTCTCCAGCGCGTCGCCGCCGCCGTCGGTGACCTGCGCCACCATGTGCGGCGAGACCAGCTCACCGCCGTTGGCTATCGCCGCCGACACCATGGCCATCTGCAGCGGCGTCGCCGTGACGTCGAACTGGCCGATGCCCGACAGCGCCGTCTGCGCCTTGTCCATGCCCGACGGGTACACGCTCGGGTACGCGCGCACCGGCACGTCCTGCTTGGCGTCGTTGAAGCCGAACTTCTCGGCCATCGCCCTGACCTTGTCCTGCCCGAGGTCGACGGCCATCTTGCCGAACACGTTGTTGCACGAGTAGCGCAGGGCCACGCGTATCGGCGCGTTCTCGCAGGGGGCGCTCGCGTTCTCGTTCGTCAGCGGCCGGGTCGAGCCGGGCAGCATGTACGGGTTCGGGCTGCGCGTGTCCTGGTCGACCGAGGAGTACAGCCCGTCCTCCAGCGCGGCGGCGGCCACGACCAGCTTGAACGTCGATCCCGGTGGCAGCGGCTGCCGCAGCGCGCGGTTGGTCAGCGGCTTGTCCGGGTCGGTGGTCAGCCGCTGCCAGGCGGTCCCGGCGGTGTTGGCGTCGGTCAGCGACGACGGGTCGTACGACGGCGTGGACACGGCGGCGAGGATGCGGCCGGTCTTCGGGTCGATCGCGACGGCGGAGCCCTTCTTGTCGCCGAGCGCCTTGTACGCGGCCTTCTGCACGGCGGGGTCGATCGTCGTCACCACGTCGCCCGGGTCCGCGCGCTTGCCGGTGACCGTGTCCATGATGCTCTTCAGCCGGGTGTCCGTGCCGTTGAGCACGTCCTCGTAGATCCCCTCCAACTGCGTCGGCGCATAGCTCTGGGAGGCGTAGCCCGTCACGGCCGCGTACAGCTTGCCGTCCGTGTAGGTCCGCTTGTAGGCGAGGTCGCCGTGCGCCGTCCTGGCCGAGCCGGTGACCGCGTGTCCGCCCACGATGATGTTCCCGAGCGGCGCCGCGTAGGTCGCGATGGCGTTCCGCCGGTTGTTCTTGTCGTCCGCGAGCGCCTTGCCGTCGTAGAACTGCACCCAGGTCGCCCTGATCAGCAGAGCGAACACGAGGAGCAGAGCGAAGACGGCGGCGCGTCTGATCGTCTTGTTCATCCCGTGTGAGGACGAGCGGGATCAGGGGATAGTTCCCTTCCGTCCGGTATTCTTATCGGACTTTAAGGCGCTTCGGCATGAGGCTCAGGGTTCCAGGCCTTCGGTTCTTCGGGCCTTCAGGCCTTCAGAACGAGGACGACCTCCTCGATCTCCTGCCCGCGTGCCTGCGCGAAGCCCCTGGCCCGCGCCGTCTGGGCGAACCCGCACTTCTCCAGGACCCGCCGCGAGCCCGCGTTGTCGGCCGCGGCCCTGGCGTACAGGGGCCGCTCCGCGATCTCCGCCAGCAGCGCCCGCAGCGCCGCCGTCGCGACGCCCCGACCCCAGTGGGTGCGGTCGACCCAGTAGGTGACCTCCCGCTCACCCGGCTCGCCGTACACCGCCGCGGTGCCCACCACGTCGCCGTCCACCAGCACCGTGCGCGCGTCGGCCCCGGGCGCGGCGCGCAGCCGCTCCCAGTGCGCGTCGAAGGCGGTCCGGTCGGCCGGGTCCTCGGGGGTGAAGGCAGCCATCCACAGGGCCACGGGGTCGTTGAGCTGGCGGAAGAAGACCGGCAGATCACTGTCGCGCACCTCGCGCAGTGCGACCTCCATGGCTACGCCCCTTCCGCGCGACGGGCCGCACGGCCCGTCGCGGCACGTCTCTCGTCCGTCGTCATCCGTCCCGCGCCACCCGCCGTCCACCGGCGGAGGCAGTGATCAGGGTAGAGAACCGGGGCCGCGGCGGTCACCCGGGTCGCGCGCCAGGGGCGCCGGGAACCGGCGGGCTTGGGACACTCTCCCCATGGACGAAGAACTTCCCGAACTCCCCTTCCAGCTGAGGACCTACGGCCCCGACGGCCACTGGTCCCACGAGGACGGGGTGCTCACCGGCTGGGCCGGTGCCCGGCAGGACCGCTTCGTGCCGCCCACCGGTGAGGCACTGGACCCGGCCACCGACGCGCCCCGGCTCCTCGGCGCCCCCGAGGGCGACTTCCAGCTGATCGCCAGGGTCACGGTCGGCTTCGGCGCCTCCTTCGACGCGGGCGCTCTGTACGTCCAGACCGGTGAGCGGGAGTGGGCCAAGCTGTGCCTGGAGAACTCGCCCGACGTGCCCACCGTGTGCACGGTGGTCACCCGCGGCCACTCCGATGACGCGAACTCCTTCACCGTGGAGGGAAGTTCGGTCTGGCTTCGGGTCAGCCGCACGGCCCGGGCGTTCGCCTTCCACGCCTCCCGGGACGGCGAGCGGTGGACGTTCGTCCGGCTGTTCACGCTCGCCGACGAGGAGCGCAGCGCGGCGGCGCTGGTGGGCTTCATGGCGCAGTCCCCGGTGGGGGAGGGGTGCGTGGTCACCTTCGACCACGTGGAGTACCGGGACTCCTGGCCGCAGGGCCTGCGGGACGGATCGTAGGGACCGTGGTGGGCTGTGTTGAGCCGTGGGGAATGACACCATCCGTTTGAACGTTCACGTATCAGCGGAGGCAGGCTCCGTGCCCGTACGAACTGGAGAGAAGCCGAAGACATGCGCGTGGAGATCTGGAGCGACATCGCCTGCCCCTGGTGCTACGTGGGCAAGGCCCGCTTCGAGAAGGCGCTGCGTGCCTTCCCCCACCGGGACGAGGTCGAGGTGGTGCACCGCTCCTTCGAGCTTGACCCGGACCGCGCCAGGGGCGACGTCCAGCCGGTGCTCACGATGCTGACGCGGAAGTACGGGATGAGCACGGCCCAGGCGCAGGCCGGTGAGGACGACCTGGGGGCGCAGGCCGCCGCCGAGGGCCTGGAGTACCGGACCACGGGCCGTGACCACGGCAACACCTTCGACATGCACCGCCTGCTCCACCTCGCGGGGGAGCGGGGCCGGCAGGACGAGCTGATCCAGCTCCTGTACCGGGCGAACTTCGCCGAGGAGCGGTCCGTCTTCACCGAGGGCGAGGCCCGGCTGGTGGAGCTGGCCGAGGAGGCCGGGCTGGACGCCGAGGAGGCCCGCCGGGTGCTCGCGGACCCCGCCGCGTACGCCGACGCCGTGCGGGCCGACGAGCGGGAGGCCGCCGAGCTGGGCGCGAACGGCGTGCCCTTCTTCGTCCTGGACCGGACGTACGGTGTCTCCGGCGCCCAGCCCGCGGAGGTCTTCACCCAGGCGCTGACCCAGGCCTGGGGCGAGCGGCCGGCGCTGAAGCTGGTCGAGGAGGAGGAAGCGGGCGCCTGCGGCCCGGACGGGTGCGCGGTGCCGCCGCGGCCCTGAGGGGCGGCAGGGGCGGGCTTGTGATCTTCTTCGCGACACCCGTCGCGATCCCGTCGTGGACTATGACCGGTCCAGGCCGCACAGTGGTCCCATGGAGACCTTCGAGACCCTCGTCCGTGCCGAGTTCGCCCCGAAGAACACCTACCTGAACACCGCCAGCACCGGCCTGCTGCCTGCCCGCACCGTGCGGGCCCTGGGCAGGGCCGTGGAGACGGCCGCCGCCGGGCAGCTCACCGACCTGTTCGAGGACGTGGACGCGGCCCGCGCCTCGTTCGCCCGGCTGGCCGGGGTCCCCGCACACCGGGTGGCGGCCGGTACCTCGGTCGCCGTGTTCACCGGCATGATCGCCGCCTCACTGCCCGAGGGAGCCGAAGTCCTCACCGCACAGGGCGACTTCAGCTCCCTCGTCAACCCGTTCCACATGCGCCCCGGCCTGAAGGTGCGCGCGGTCCCGCTGGAGGGCATCGCCGAGGCCGTACGCCCCGGCACGGCGCTGGTCGTGGTCAGCGCCGCCCAGTCGGCCGACGGCCGGATCGCGGACCTGCCCGCACTCCGCGCGGCGGCCCGCGCGCACGGCGCCCGCACCTATGTGGACGTGTCGCAGGCCGCCGGCTGGCTGCCGGTCGACGCCGAGGCGTACGACTACGTCGCGGCCGTCGCCCACAAGTGGCTGCTGTGCCCGTGGGGAGTGGCGTTCCTGACGGTCCCGGAGGACCTCGGCGGGCTCACCCCCGTCTTCGCGGGCTGGGTCTCGGGCGAGGAGCCCTGGGACAGCTGCTACGGGCCGGTGCCGGAACTCGCCCGCTCCGCCCGCAGGTTCGACGCGAGCCCGACCCTGCTCTCCTACGCGGGCGCCCGCGGCTCCCTGCGACTGGTCGAGGAACTGGGCGTGGAGCGGGTACGGCAGCACGACCTCGCCCTCGCCGACCGCTTCCGCGCCGGACTGAGCTCCCTCGGCACGGAACCGCTGCCCTCGCCGGGCTCCGCGATCGTCTCCGTGCCGGGTCTCGGCGCGCGCCGCCCCGAGCTGAGCCGGGCCGGCGTCGAGGTCGCCGACCGCGCGGGAAACCTGCGGGTCGCCTTCCACCTCTACAACACGTCCGCGGACGTGGACCGCGCGCTGGACGTCCTTGCGGGCTGACGCCCCCCACACGCGAACGGGCCGCTCCCGTCCGGCCAGGACGGGAACGGCCCACGCGGCGACGCGGTTCAGCTCACCGCGGTGAAGTCCCGCGCCCCGATGAACTCGGGCCGCCGGACGGGAGCCGAGAACGGCTCCACCGCCGTGTTCTCCACGCTGTTGAACACGATGAACACGTTGCTGCGCGGGAACGGGGTGATGTTGTCCCCGCTGCCGTGCATGCAGTTGCAGTCGAACCAGGTCGCCGAGCCGGCCTTGCCGGTGAACAGCTTGATGCCGTACTCACCCGCCATCGCCGTCAGCGCCTCGTCGGACGGTGTGCCCGCGTCCTGCATCTGGAGGGACTTCTTGTAGTTGTCCTTCGGCGTGGCCCCGGCACAGCCCAGGAACGTGCGGTGCGACCCCGGCATGATCATGAGGCCGCCGTTGGTGTCGTGGTTCTCGGTCAGGGCGATCGAGACGGACACCGTCCGCATGTTCGGCAGGCCGTCCTCGGCGTGCCAGGTCTCGAAGTCGGAGTGCCAGTAGAAGCCGCTGGCCCCGAAGCCGGGCTTGACGTTGATCCGCGACTGGTGGACGTACACGTCCGAGCCGAGGATCTGCCGAGCCCGGCCCACGACGCGCTCGTCGCGGACCAGCTTCGCGAACACCTCGCTGATCCTGTGGACCTCGAAGACGGTCCGGATCTCCTTGGACTGCGGCTCCACGATCGAGCGTTCGTCGGCGCGGATCGCCGGGTCGGTGACCAGCCGCTCCAACTCCCGCTGGTACACGGCGACCTCGTCGGGGCCGATCAGCTCGTCGACGGCGAGGAAGCCGTCGCGCTCGAACCTCGCCAGGCCCTCCACGGAGAAGGGGCCCGGAGTGCCGGGCGCGCCCCAGACCACCGGGTCCTGGCGGGGCACGGACACCTCGGTGGTGCCGCGGCTCGGGTACAGATCGGTGACCGTGGCGGTCATCTGTCTCACACCTCCTCGGTGAGCAGGGGGTAGACGCCGTTCTCGTCGTGGTCCTCGCGGCCGGTCACGGGCGGGTTGAAGACGCACAGGCAGCGGAAGTCCGCTTTGACCTTCAGCGTGTGCCGCTCGTGCCCGTCGAGGAGGTACATGGTCCCCGGCGTGATCGTGTACGTCTTCCCGGTCTCGCGGTCGGTCAGCTCCGCCTCGCCCTCCACGCACACGACGGCCTCGATGTGGTTCGCGTACCACATCGACGTCTCCGTGCCCGCGTACAGGACGGTCTCGTGGAGGGAGAAGCCGACCTTCTCCTTGGCGAGGACGATGCGTTTGCTCTCCCAGGTACCGGACGCCGCCTTGACGTGCCGGTCGGTGCCTTCGATGTCCTTGAACGAACGGACGATCACGGGGGGTGCGCCTCCTTCTCGACGGTCTGTGCCGTGCTGCGGGTGTGCTGTGCTGTGCTGTGTTGGTCTTGCGCCTTCCGACCCAGGGGGTCAGACGGTCTCGCGGACCGCGCGGGCGAGGATGCTCATGCCCTCGTCCAGCTCGTCGGCGGTCATGGTGAGGGCGGGCAGCATCTTGACCACCTCGCTCTCGGGTCCCGACGTCTCCACGAGCAGCCCGAGGTCGAACGCGCGGCGCGCGATCCGCCCCGCGCGGCCCTTGTCGTGGAACTCCAGGCCCCACACCAGGCCGCGTCCGCGGTACTCCTTGACGTCGGCGAGGTTCTCCTCGGTGATCGAGATCAGCCCCTGTTCGAGCTGCTCCCCGCGTGTCCGGGTCTGCTTCTCCATCGCGGCGCCGTCGGTCCAGTACGTCTCCAGCGCGGCGGTGGCCGTGACGAACGCCGGGTTGTTGCCCCGGAACGTGCCGTTGTGCTCGCCGGGCTCCCAGACGTCCAGCTCGGGCTTGAACAGGCACAGCGACATGGGCAGGCCGTAGCCGCTGATGGACTTGGACACGGTGACGATGTCCGGCACGATCCCGGCCTCCTCGAAGGAGAAGAACGCGCCGGTACGGCCGCAGCCCATCTGGATGTCGTCCACGATCAGCAGCATGTCGCGGCGTGCGCACAGATCGGCGAGGGCGCGCAGCCACTCGGCCCGGGCGACGTTGATGCCGCCCTCGCCCTGCACGGTCTCCACGATGACGGCCGCGGGCTGGTTGAGGCCGGAACCCTGGTCCTCCAGGAGCCGCTCGAACCACAGGAAGTCCTCGACCTTGCCGTCCAGGTAGTGGTCGAAGGGCATCGGCGTCCCGTGCACCAGCGGAATGCCGGCGCCGGCCCGCTTGAAGGCGTTGCCGGTGACGGCGAGGGAGCCCAGCGACATGCCGTGGAAGGCGTTGGTGAAGGACACGATGGACTCGCGGCCCTTCACCTTGCGGGCCAGCTTCAGCGCGGACTCGACGGCGTTGGTGCCGGTGGGGCCGGGGAACATGACCTTGTAGGGCAGGTCGCGGGGCCGCAGGACGTGGTCCTGGAAGGCCTGGAGGAAGGACCGCTTGGCCGTGGTGGACATGTCCAGGCCGTGCGTGATCCCGTCCCGCTCCAGGTAGTCGATCAACGCCCGTTTGAGCACGGGGTTGTTGTGGCCGTAGTTCAGCGACCCGGCGCCGGCGAAGAAGTCGAGGTACTCGTGGCCGTCCTCGTCGTACAGGCGGCTGCCGTGTGCGCGGTCGAAGACGGTGGGCCAGCCGCGGCAGTAGCTGCGCACCTCCGACTCCAGGGTCTCGAAGACGCTGAGGTCGGGCTGGGTGATGGTCACGGCGAAATCGCTCCTCGGTGGTGGGGGAGGGAGGATGTGGGTGGAGGTCGGGAAGTTCAGGGAGATCAGGCGGCCAGGGGGCCGATGCGGTACAGGACCTCGGGGTCGTGCGGCCCGTCGGGGAACTGGCCCGTCTCGAAGAGGACCTCGCGGTCCACGGTCGCGCCATGACGTCGGGCGTACGACAGGAACAGGCGCTCGGAGGCGGTGTTGCCAGGAGTGATGGTCGTCTCGATCCCGTTCACCCCGTGCTGCCGCACGACCCGTTCCGTGAGCCCGTCGAGCAGCCGGGCCGCGAGCCCCTGCCCGCGGTAGGCGGAGTCCACGGCCACCTGCCACACCAGCAGGGTGCGGGGGCGGTCGGGCCGCAGGTACGCGGTGACGAACCCGACGGGGCGTCCGTCGGAGTCGTCGCGCACCACGACCGTGGTGTCCGCGAAGTCGCGGCACCACAGCAGGTAGCTGTAGGACGAGTTCAGGTCGAGGGTTCGGGAGTCCTTGGCAATGCGCCAGAGCGCGGCACCGTCCGCCACGTCCGGACGGTCGATCCGCAGCCCCTCCGGCATTTCCAGGAATTCCGGTTGCAGGTCTGCTTGTGCGGCGGTCATGCGAATTGAATTTACCCAGAGAAATCCGAAAACGCATCGCCCTGAGGGGTTACGCATGGGCGGTCGATGTGTTATCACGCGGGCGCGTGCGCCCCCATGAGAAGGCAGGGATTGGTGCCTGTATGACCGAAAAATCCACCACAAAAGGACGCCGCTGTGGAGTCGATCACAATCACGAAAGTCCCACGGACCTGTCCGAATCGCGCCGTTTGGCGTTCGCGGAATCCTCGCGTTTAGGTCCAGGGAAAGCGGGCAGAAGAATATGGGAAGCTACCCTTCGGGTGAATTCCATAATTGCATGGAAGGGGCTCGCCGGTAAATGCCGATTTCCGATGTCGTCGGCCGTTTCCCGGGGACTCTCCCGCGGGCCCGTGCCGGGGCACTAATGTGCGGGGCATGAGCGAGCGTGCGGTGTTGCATGTGAAGGGGCGGGTGCTTGTCGGGGCCGAGGAGGTGCGGGACGAGCTGTGGGTGGTCGACGGGCGGATCTCGTACGACCGCCCGGCCGGTGCCCGTGACGTCCGTACCGTCGAGGGCTGGGTGCTCCCCGGGCTCGTGGACGCGCACTGCCATGTCGGCCTCGACGCGCACGGGCCGGTGTCCGGCGACGTCTCCGAGAAGCAGGCACTGGCCGACCGCGACGCCGGCACCCTCCTGATCCGGGACGCGGGCTCCCCGTCGGACACCCGCTGGATCGACGACCGCGACGACCTGCCCAAGATCATCCGAGCCGGCCGGCACATCGCGCGCACCCGCCGCTACATCCGCAACTACGCCTGGGAGGTCGAGCCGGAGGACCTCGTCGCCCACGTCGCCCAGGAAGCCCGGCGCGGCGACGGCTGGGTCAAGCTGGTCGGCGACTGGATCGACCGGGAGGTGGGGGACCTGTCCGCCTGCTGGCCGCGTGACGCGGTGCGGGCGGCGATCGCCGAGGCGCACCGCCTGGGCACCCGCGTCACCGCGCACTGCTTCGCCGAGGACTCGCTGCGCGACCTGGTGGAGGCGGGCATCGACTGCGTCGAGCACGCCACGGGGCTGACCGAGGAGACGATCCCGCTGTTCGCGGAACGGGGCGTGGCGATCGTCCCGACCCTGGTCAACATCGCGACCTTCCCGAGGCTCGCCGACGGCGGCGAGACGAAGTTCCCGCGCTGGTCGGCCCATATGCGGCGGCTGCACGAGCGGCGCTACGACACGGTGGGAGCCGCGTACGACGCGGGGATCCCGGTGTTCGTGGGCACCGACGCGGGGGGCTCGCTGCCGCACGGCCTGGTGGCGGCCGAGGTGGCGGAACTGGTGACCGCGGGCCTGCCGCCGCTGACGGCGCTGTCGGCGGCCGCCTGGGACGCCCGCCGATGGCTCGGCAGGCCCGGACTCGAGGAGGGCGCCCCCGCCGACCTCGTCGTCTACGAGACCGATCCCCGTGCCGACGTGCGGGTGCTGGCGGCGCCGCTGCGGGTGGTCGTGAACGGCAGGCCGACCGCGTAGGCGACGGCTCCGCGCGCCCCCGTGCGCGCCCCCTCCGTGGGGGACACGGGTGCGGCGTTCGGGTGACTTCGGGGAACAGACGTGCCGCATGTTTCGAAGATCTTTGCGGAAACGCCACGATGGAGTGAAGTAACCGGGTGTCGCTGACGGTTCACTCCCGGTGCGCGATTCTTTCCGGGTCCCGAGCCTGTCTTCCCTGGGGGTCCCACCACCATGAACGGCATCACCTTCCGCATGCCCGCACGCCGGCTGACCACCGTCGCGCTGGCCACCGTCCTGGCCGCGGGCCCCGCCGCGCTGGCCGGCGCGGGTCCGGCCGCCGCGACCGGAGGCCACGGCAGCGCGAGCGCCTTCGTCCTGCGCACCGGGCTCGACGTGTCCCTGGCCGACAAGGCGCTGAACATCCCGCTCGCCGTCTCCCTCAACGAGGTCCAGGCGCCGAGGAGCGCTCAGCGGACCGCGCTGTCCGCCCGGCTGGACGGGGTCGCGGGCGGCCGCCCCTTCGACGTGGTGCGGGCGAGCGCCGCCGACGCGAAGGCGACGGTCTCCTCCGACGGCGCGGAGGCCTCCACGCGCCTGGCCGACGCGCGCGTCCACCTTCCCGGGATGCCCATGCTGCCCCTGATCGAGGTGGAGGGTGTCACCTCGAAGGCGGTGTGCGCGCCCGGGAAGACCCCCGTAGCCACGTCGGACGTGCTGGGCGCCGTGACCGTCCTCGGACACAGGGTCACCGCCACGGCGGGCGGGCCCATGGAGGTGAAGGTCCCCGGCGTCGGCGAGGTGCGCGCGGAGGTGTCGCCGACCCGGGTGGTCGCGCGTACGGCGGCGGCGTCCTCGCTGGTGCTCACGGTGTCCCTGAACCCGCTGAACCTGAACGTGGCGCGGATCAAGGGCACGGTGACGCTGGCGGGCGCCCGCTGCGAGGCGCCGGAGGGCTCCGGCGCGCCGGAGCCGGGCACGGCCACCGCGCCGGACGTGAAGCCGCAGGGCGCGCCGGCGAAGGAGGCGGACACCCCGGCCGAGCCGGCGGCGGCCCCGGCGCAGTCCGCCAACCTGGCGGAGACCGGCGGCGGCTCGGCCACGCCGTACATCGTGGCCGGGGCGATCGCCCTGCTCGCGGTGGGCGCGGGAGCGGTGGGGGTGGCGCGGCGACGCCGGGGGTGAGGGGGGCGCTCCGCGGGGTGGGGGGGTGCCTTTTGGGTGAGCGGTGCTCTGCGAGGTGAGCGGTGTTCCGTCATGTGAGCGGGGCTCTGCCAGGCGAGCAGTGCTCCGGCGCGTGGGCACTGCTCCGCTATGAGAGCGCCGCTCTGCCGGGCGAGCACCGCTGCCTTACGTGAGCACCGCTCCGCCATGCGGGAACCGCTCCGTTACGAGAGCACCGCCCCGTCGCGTGAGCATCTCTCCGCCATGCGAGCACCGCTCCAGTCGGCCGACAGCCGCCCCCGCCCCCCCCGGACGGCATCCGCCCCCGGCACGGAAACCCGGTCGGCCCCACCCCGCCGCCCGTTCACCGCCCCGCCAGCGCCACCGCCCGGTCGAGGGCCCGGAGGAAGCGGTTCGTCGTCGGGCGGTCTCGGACCGCGAGTCGTAGCCACTCCTCGCCCAGCCCCGGGAACGTGTCCCCCCGGCGTACCGCGAACCCCAGGTCCCGCAGATGATGGCGCACGACGGCCGCCCGTTCCAGCCGGACCAGGACGAACGGGCCCGCCGCGGGCTCGGCCACGTACAGCCTGTCGGGGCCGAACTCTCTCAGGCCCGCGACCAGACGCGCACGGTCCGCCGCCACCCGGTGGGCCGCGTGCGCGGCCTCCGCCAGCGCCCGGGGCGACACGCACGCCTCCGCCGCCACCAGCGCGGGCGTGGACACCGGCCACAGCGGCTGGGCCCCCGCCAGTTCCGCGATCGTCCCGGGGTCGGCCAGGACATAGCCGATCCGCAGGCCCGCCAGCCCCCAGGTCTTGGTGAGGCTGCGCAGGACCACGAGACCGGGCACGTCCGTCACGGACGCCAGCGCCTCACGCTCGCCCGGCACCGCGTCCATGAACGCCTCGTCCACGACCAGCGTCCGCCCGGGCCGGGCCAGCGCCGTGATCGCGGAGGCCGGGTGCAGGACCGACGTCGGGTTGGTCGGGTTGCCGATCACCACCAGGTCCGCGTCCTCGGGGACCCGCGCCGGGTCCAGCCGGAAGCCGTCCGACGGCCGCAGCAGCACCCGGTCCACCGCGTGCCCGGCATCCCGCAGTGCCGCCTCGGGTTCCGTGAACTGCGGGTGCACCACGACCGCCCGGCGCACCTTCACGGCGCGCGCGATCAGCACGAACGCCTCGGCCGCGCCCGCCGTCAGCAGCACGCGCTCCGCCGCCACGCCGTGCCGCGCCGCCACCGCCGCCCGCGCCGCCCGGCCGTCGGGGTAGGCGGCGAGGGAGCCCAGTGAGTCCGCGATCAGCTCGCGCAGCCACCCCGGTGGCGTGTCCGCGCGCACGTTCACGGCGAGGTCGGTCAGGGCGGCGCCGTCGTCGCGGACCTCGGCGTCCCCGTGGTGGCGCAGATCGTGCCGGTCAGTGTGCATGAGAGTGCCCGGGTCGCTCGTGGCTGTGGCTGTGGCCGTGGCCGTGGTCGTGGTCGTGGCCGCCGTCGTCCGGGCGACTCCCCACCGCGTCCTCGTACCGCTCCCCCTCGGCGCCGAGCCCGGGGCGGCGGACGACGGCGCAGGTCGCCCTCGCCGGGGACCCGGCGGACCTCCGCTTGGCGACGAGCAGCTCACCCCCGTGCGCGAGCGCCGCCGCCTCCGCCACCGAGGCGGTGCCGACCGCGGCCAGCGGCGCCCGGGACGGACCGGGCACGGCCACCCGGGCCAGTTCCTCGGCCGGGTACGTCACCAACGGCACCCCGAGGTGCCGAGCCGCCGCCACGATGCCCGGCTCCTCGGCCTTGGCGTCGACGGTGGCGAATGCGGCGAGGGAGAGCGCCGACAGCCCGGCGTCCCACAGGGCACCGGCCACCAGCTCCAGCACCTCCTGGACGGGAACGCCCTTGGAGGCACCGACGCCCACCACCAGGGACGGCGGACGCAGCAGCACCTCCCGGTGACCGGGCTCGCCGGCCCGGTCGCCGACCCGGATCGTGTACGGCCCCGGCGGGTCCGGCGGCGACGCCGCCGGCGGAGGCGGCGGAGGCGGCGGCCACGCCACCTCGGCCACCAGGGCCACCGGGTCCCAGTCCAGCAGCGCGCCCACCTCGCGGGCGAGCCCGATCGCCCCTCCGCCCCGCCCGCCGAGCAGGGCCACCGCGAACCGGCGCCCCTCGTCCACGCAGACCACGCCCGGGCCGGACGCCTCGTCCCGCGGCAGCGGGGCGAGCAGCCGCACGGCGGCGTCCGTCGCCAGGAAGCACACCACCTGCTCGCACTCCGCGAACGCGGCCCGTACGGCCTCCTCGACGGGGCCCTCGTACACCCGCGTACGGTCGGGCCACGCGGCGGCCAGTCGGTCGCGTGCCACGGCCCCCACCGTGGTGGCGGAAACGAGGCCGATCACTCGCAAACCCCTTCTTCTCGGGCACCGGCGAAGATCACCTTGCCGGTGGGGGCATCGGCCATGGGAATCTTTCCCTTCCTACGAAAGTTTGAGCAGTGCGGAACAGCGGTGCGCACGACGCCGCCGATGCTGGGCACACAGAGATCGATGGGATAGCAAGGTCATATGGCGGTGTTCGTCGCGCTCGGCGCGTTCCTGATGACGCTGGCCGGCGGCTGGACGGCACAGCGGGTGACCGACCGCCGCCATCTCGTCCTCGGGCTGGCCGGCGGGCTGATGCTCGGCGTGGTCGGCCTCGACCTGCTGCCGGAGGCGCTGCGCGCGGCGGGCGGCGAGGTGTTCGGCGTGCCCGCGGCACTGCTGCTGTTCGTGGCCGGGTTCCTGCTGGCGCATCTGGTGGAGCGCCTGCTCGCGGCCCGCCGCGCCGCGCACGGGGCGGACGAGCACGACCACCGGGCGCCCGAGGTGGGCCTGACGGCGGCCGGGGCGATGGTCGGGCACAGCGCGATGGACGGCGTCGCGATCGGGGCCGCGTTCCAGGTGGGCGGCGGGATGGGAACCGCGGTGGCGCTCGCGGTCATCGCGCACGACTTCGCGGACGGTTTCAACACCTACACGATCACCAGCCTGTACGGGAACGCCCGCCGCAAGGCCATCATGATGCTCGTCGCGGACGCGGCCGCACCCATGGTGGGCGCCGCGTCCACGCTGGCCTTCACCATCCCCGAGAAGGCCCTCGGCTGCTATCTCGGGCTCTTCGGCGGCGTGCTCCTCTACCTGGCCGCCGCCGAGATCCTCCCCGAGGCGCACCACGTCCACCCCGCCCGCTCGACCCTGCTGTGCACGATCGCGGGCGCCGCCTTCATCTGGCTGGTGGTGGGCCTGGCGGGCTGACCCGCCGGGGCGGACGACGGCCCCGGTCGGCGGGCCGCTCATGAGGTCCGGCACCCGTCCACGAACCGACGGGCCACACCGGGGTCGGCCGCCCAGTGCGTGTGCAGATAGCTCGCGTGCACACCGCGCTCCACGAATCCCTCGACGCGCCGGACCGGCGTCCGCATGCCCCAGGCGGGAGCCGCGCCGGCGCCGGGCTCCACCACGGTCCGGTGGAACTCGTGCCCGCGCATCCGGGTCCCCGCGGGCGCCAGCACGCTGTCCCCGACGGCCACCGCGTCCCGGTAGCCGAGCGTGAGCCGCTCACTCATCCGGGCCCGCGCGTCGAGCACCCCGCACATCGGCCGCCCGTCCAGCTCCCGGCACAGGTACAGCAGCCCCGCACACTCGGCGGCGACGGGAGCCCCGCTCAGCGCGAACGTGGCGACGGCCCGGCGCAGCGGCTCGTTGGCGGACAGCTCGCCGGCGTACATCTCCGGGAACCCGCCCCCGATGACGAGCCCCCGCGTCCCCTCGGGCAGCCGCTCGTCCCGCAGGGGGTCGAACGGCACGACGTCGGCCCCGGCGGCGGTGAGCAGTTCGATGTTCTCGGCGTAGGAGAAGGTGAAGGCGGCCCCACCGGCGACGGCGACCGTCACGGGCGAGGCCGGGTCGGCGACGGCTCCCGTCGCCTCGGCCGCGTCCCACGCCGCGTCCGGCAGGGGACCCGCACCGCGCGCCAGCGCGGCGAGCGCGTCGAGATCGCAGCCGCGCGCCACCTGTGCGGCCATGGCCTCGACGGCCCGCACCGCCTCGCTCTGCCGTTCGGCGACCGGCACCAGCCCGAGATGACGCGACGGCGTCCCCACCGACGGGGTGCGCCGCAGGGCGCCGAGCACCGGCACCCCGGCGGCGTCCAGCGCGTCGCGCAACAGCGCCTCGTGCCGGTCCGACGCGACCTTGTTGAGGATCACGCCCCCCATCCGCACCTGCGGATCCCAGGACGCGAACCCGTGCACCAGCGCGGCCACGGACCGGGACTGCGACGACGCGTCGACCACCAGCACCACCGGCGCCCGCAGCAGCTTCGCCACCTGCGCGGTGGAGGCCAGCTCACCCTGCCCGGCGGCACCGTCGTACAGCCCCATCACGCCCTCGACCACCGCGAGGTCGCAGCCCCGCGCCCCGTGCAGGAACAGCGGAGCGACCAGCTCCGGCCCGCACAGGTACGCGTCGAGATTGCGTCCCGCCCGCCCGGTGGCGAGCGCGTGGTACCCGGGGTCGATGTAGTCCGGCCCGACCTTGTGCGGGGACACGGCGAGCCCCCGCGCGGCGAACGCGGCCATCAGCCCCGTGGCCACGGTGGTCTTGCCGCTTCCGGACGAGGGCGCGGCGATGACCAGCCGGGGCACGGACGGGGAGGTCACCACTCGATGCCTCGCTGGCCCTTCTGGCCCGCGTCCATCGGGTGCTTGACCTTGGACATGTCGGTGACGAGGTCCGCGAAGTCCACGAGCCGGCCGGGCGCGTTCCGCCCGGTGATCACGACATGCTGGGTGCCGGGCCGGTCGCGCAGCACGTCCACGACCTCGTCCGTGTCGATCCACCCCCAGTGCAGGGGGTAGGCGAACTCGTCGAGCACGTACAGCCGGTACGTCTCGGCCGCCAGGTCGCGCTTGACCTGCTCCCAGCCCTCACGGGCCTTCTGCTCGTTGTCCATCTGGTCGTCGCGCTGCACCCACGACCAGCCCTCGCCCATCTTGTGCCAGTCGACGCTTCCGCCCTCGCCGGAGGCGCCCAGCACCCGCAGCGCGTTCTCCTCGCCGACCTTCCACTTCGCCGACTTGACGAACTGGAACACCCCGATCGGCCACCCCTGGTTCCAGGCGCGCAGCGCGAGCCCGAAGGCGGCGGTCGACTTGCCCTTGCCGCCGCCCGTATGGACGACGACCAGCGGACGATTGCGCCGTTGGCGGGTCGTCAGCCCGTCGTCCGGTACGACACTGGGCTGTCCCTGCGGCACTACGCGGCCCTCCTCGACGAGTCCTGCACATTCCTGACCAACCCGGCGATCGAGTCGGCCCGCAACTCCTCCAGCGTCACGGCCGTACCGCCCAGCCGGCCGGCGAGCTCACCCGCGAGCCCGAGCCGCACGGGCCCCGACTCGCAGTCCACGACGACGGACGCGACGTCCTCGGCGGCCAGCAGCCCCGCCGCGCGCCCGGCCAGCGCGACCGGCTCCACGCCCCCGGTGGCCCGCCCGTCCGTCACCACGACCACCAGCGGCCGCCGCGCGGGGTCCCGCAGCCGCTCGATCCGCAGCACCTCGTGCGCCTTGAGCAGCCCGGCGGCAAGCGGCGTGCGCCCGCCCGTGGGCAGTGACTCCAGCCGGGCGGCGGCCGCCTCCACGGACGAGGTGGGCGGCAGCGCGACCTGGGCCTCGCTGCCCCGGAAGGTCACCAGACCCACCTTGTCGCGCCGCTGGTAGGCGTCCAGGAGCAGCGACAGCACGGCACCCTTGACGGCACGCATGCGCTGCCGTGCGGCCATCGACCCGGAGGCGTCCACCACGAACAGCACGAGGTTGCCCTCGCGCCCCTCCCGCGTCGCCTGCCGCAGATCGTCCCGGCGCACCACGAGCCCGGGGCCCGACCGGCCCCGCGCCCGCTGGTGCGGCGCCGCCGCCCGGATGGTCGCCGCCAGGTGCAGCTTGGTGAGGGTGCCCGCGGGGCGCCGCGACCCGGTCGTCCGCCCCTGCTCGGTGCGGGCCCGGGAGCGCCGCCCGGCGGCACCCTCACCGATCCCGGGCACACTCAGGACCTTGGTGCGAAAGGGCTCGGAAGCACCCACGGCCTGCTGCTCACCGGCCCCGGACGGCTGCGGCTGCCCCTCTGGACCCTCACCGTCCTCGGGAAGGGCGGCGGTGTCACCGTCCTGCGGCCCCTGGTCGGGTGACGGCTGCCCGCCGCCCCCGCCGGGCCCGCCGTCGGGGTCCGTCTCGGGCTCGCCGTCGCCGGAGAACTCCTCCAGCGTCTGGTCCAGCTTGTCCTCGTCGAGTCCCGGCGCGTCGAAGGGGTTGCGGCGCCGCCGGTGCGGAAGGGCGAGCAGCGCGGCCTGCCGCACGTCCTCGGCGACCACGTCGGTGCGCCCGGCCCAGGCGGCCAGCGCGGTGGCGGTGCGCGCCATCACGATGTCGGCGCGCATGCCGTCCACCTCGAACGCCGCGCAGGTCGCCGCGATCTGGCGCAGCGCGTCGTCCCCGAGCCGCACGGAGGGCAGCAGGTCGCGCGCCGCCACGATCCGGGCCCGTACGGCGGCCTCCTCGTCGGCCCACCGGGTGGCGAAGCCCGCCGGGTCGTCGTCGTGGGCGAGCCGCCGCCGGACGACCTCCACCCGCTGGTCGGGTTCGCGGGAGGCGGCGACCTCGACGGTCAGCCCGAACCGGTCGAGCAACTGCGGGCGCAGTTCGCCCTCTTCCGGGTTCATGGTGCCGACGAGCAGGAACCGCGCGGCGTGCCGGACGGAGACCTGCTCGCGTTCCACGTAGGAGGCGCCCATGGCGGCGGCGTCGAGCAGGAGGTCGACGAGATGGTCGTGGAGCAGGTTGACCTCGTCGACGTACAGGATGCCCCGGTGGGCGTCGGCCAGCAGGCCCGGCTCGAAGGCCTTCACGCCCTCGGCCAGCGCCCGCTCGATGTCCAGCGCGCCCACGAGCCGGTCCTCCGAGGCGCCGACGGGCAGCTCCACCATGCGGGCCGGGCGGGACTCGTACGCTCCGGGCTCGTGCGGGCCGTCCGGGCAGGCCGGGTCGGGGGAGCCGGGGTCGCAGGAGAACCGGCACCCGGCCACGACGTCCACCTTCGGGAGCAACGCCGACAGGGCCCGCACGGCGGTGCTCTTCGCGGTGCCCTTCTCGCCGCGCACCAGCACACCGCCGACGGCGGGTGACACGGCGTTCAGCAGCAGCGCGAGCCGCAGATCGTCCTGGCCCACCACGGCCGTGAACGGAAACGGGGTACTCACTTCTTCTCGCCCTCCAGTTCGCCTTCGAGCTCCAGATAGGTGGAGCGCAACCGCTCCAGCGTGTTCGCGCCGGGTTCGGCCCGTACGCTCGGGGCACCGCAGGTACGGGCCGCCGGCAGGTCGGTGCGGGTGGCCCGCAGCGGCAGCACGGTGCTCATGCGGGCGCCCCCGGGGGGACGAACGGCAGTCCGCGCGGCGCCCCGGACTCGATGAGCCGCCACAGCGCGTCCGTGTCCGCGTGCTGTTCGATCAGGTCGCCGAGCCGGTCGAGCTGCTCCTCGCGCAGCCGGGCGAACGAGGTGTCGGGGGCCGCGACGAAGCGGCGGCCCGCGGCGGCGGCCACCTCGCGCAGGAAGGCGCGGCGGAAGCCGTCGGACTCCAGCGAGCCGTGCCAGTGCGTGCCCCAGGTCTGGCCGACCCGGCAGCCGTCCAGGAAGGGCTCACCGGCTGTGACGTCGGCGACCCCGTGGTGGATCTCGTACCCCTCGACGTGCTCGCCGAGGGCCTCGCCGACGGGCCGGGTGAGGGTCTTCTCGCTGGCGAACCGCACCCGCACGGGCAGCACCCCGAGCCCGTCCACCCGGCCCTGGCGGCTCTCCACCTCGTCCTCGATGCGCTCCCCGAGGATCTGGAACCCGCCGCAGATCCCGAGGATCGGCCGCCCCTCGGCGGCACGCCGGACGAGGGCTTCGGCCAGGCGCCGTTCGCGCAGCCAGTGCAGTGCCTTGACCGTGCCCCGGGTGCCCGGGACGACGACGAGGTCGGCGTCGGCCAGCTCCTCGGGGCGGTCCACGAACCGCACCACGACGCCGGGTTCGGCGGCGAGGGCGTCCACGTCGGTGAAGTTGGACATCAGGGGGATCGCGCACACCGCGACCCGCAGCACGTCCTCGCCGACGGGGTCGGCCACCCGCGACTCGCGGACGGCGCCGCGCAGGGACACCCGCAGCCCGTCCTCCTCGTCGATGCCCAGGCCGTGCTGGAAGGGCAGGACGCCGTAGGTGGGCCGCCCGGTGAGCCCGTGCAGCATGTCGAGCCCGGGCTCCAGCAGCGAGACGTCCCCGCGGAACTTGTTGACCAGGAACCCGGCGACGAGTTCCTGGTCCTCGGGGGAGAGCAGGGCGACCGTGCCGAAGAAGGAGGCGAAGACGCCGCCGCGGTCGATGTCGCCGACGACGACCACGGGGAGCCGCGCGTTGCGGGCGATCCCCATGTTCACGATGTCGGTCCGCCGCAGGTTGATCTCGGCGGGACTGCCCGCCCCTTCGCAGATCACCGCGTCATACGTGCCCCGCAACGAGGCGAGGCAGTCCAGGACGGTGCCGAGGAGCGCCTCCTGCCGTCCGCCGTGGTAGCCGCGCGCGGTCAGCTCGCCCACCGGCTTGCCCATGAGGACGACCTGGCTGCTGCGGTCGCCGCCCGGCTTGAGCAGCACCGGGTTCATCAGCGCGGTGGGCTCGACGCGGCAGGCCTGCGCCTGCATCGCCTGGGCCCGGCCGATCTCGGCGCCCTCGCGGGTGACGAAGGAGTTGAGGGACATGTTCTGCGCCTTGAAGGGCGCGACCTTGACCCCCTGCCGTACCAGCCAGCGGCAGATGCCCGCCGTCACGACGCTCTTGCCCGCGTCGGAGGTGGTGCCCGCGACCAGCAGCCCCCCGCCGTTCCCCCCGCTCATCCCGTACGCCCCTTCGACCGCGCTGTCCTCGTCACCGCTGTTCCCCTCCCTCTCGCCGTGATCGCACGGGCCGCGACGCCCGTGCCGAGCGCGAGCAGCCCGATCCGGCGGGACAGCCGTACGGCCCGGCCGATGTCGCCGGTGGTCACGGCCCGTCCACCCGGGTTGAGCACGGACCGATGCTCGACCCGGCCCTGGTAGGAGAGCGTTCCACCGAGCCGCAGGCCCAACGCTCCCGCGAAGGACGCCTCGACGGGCCCGGCGTTGGGGCTCGGGTGCCGGTGCGCGTCGGAGCGCCAGGCATGCAGCGCGCCGCGGGGGTCCGGGCCGGCGGCGGCGGCCAGTACGGCGGTGAGCCGGGCGCCCGGCCAGCCGGCGACGTCGTCCAGCCGGGCGGCGGCCCAGCCGAACCGCCGGTGGCGGAGCGACCGGTGGCCGACCATCGCGTCGAGGGTGTTCACGGCACGGAACCCGAGAAGGCCGGGCACCCCGGCCACCGCGCCCCACACCAGGGCGCCCACCACCGCGTCGGAGGTGTTCTCCGCGACGGACTCCACCACCGCCCGCGCCAGGGCGTCGGCGTCGAGGGCCTGCGGGTCGCGTCCGCACAGATGCGGCAGCCGCGTGCGGGCCGCCTCGATGTCGCCGCGTTCGAGGGCGTCGCCGACGGCGCGGGCCTCGCGGGCGAGCGAGGTCCCCCCGAGGACCGCCCAGGTGGCGGTGGCGGTGAGGGCGATCGACCCGGCGCGGGAGGAGCGCAGGGCGGACGAGGCGAGCGCGGCGAGGGACACGGTGCCGCCCACGCAGAGGGCGGTGTGCAGTGCGCCCCAGCCGCGGTGATCCCGCCACAGGGTCCGCTCCAGGGCCGAGGCGGCCCGCCCGAACGCGGCGACCGGATGCCCGCGGCGGGGATCGCCCAGCAGCCGGTCACCGAGGAGGCCGAGGCCCGCGCCGTACGCGAAGACGCGATCGGCACCCACCGGCTCAGCCGGCCACGGGGGAGGGCGGGACCCGGTCGCTGAACCTCAACAGGCAGCCGCGCATGGCGATATGTCCTCACTCAGGGTGTCCGCGCCCTGGTACGACGAGAGCGGCGGCGAGAGTTCCTGGCTCCCGGGGACCGCTCCCCGGTGACAGTGGCGGGACCGCGCCGGATTCGCACCGGCTTCCTCTTCTGCCGCCGTAATGGCTCCGGCAGTCCACCACGCGCCCGGAACACCCGTCAACCTGCTCCTGACCTGCGCTGCAGGGGTGTGCCGCGCCCCACATGGCTGACGTGCCGTCAGTCACCGGGATCGGACGGTTCCCGGCCCCGGCACGACGAAGTCCCCGCGGGGATCACGGGGATCGCCGCGGGGACCTCGTCCCACGTGTCCGGGGCCCGGGACGCCGGGTCCGCGGGTGTCAGGCCACGATCAGGAAGATGCCGTAGCCGACCGCCGCCGCGCAGGCCGCGAAGCAGGCGTAGGCGCCGGTGGCCGCGAGGGCGGCGGTGCCGCCGTCGGCCGATTCCTTCTTCGTCAGGCCCACGACGCCCAGGGTGAACAGGGCGACGAGGGCCACGGTGATCCCGAGGCTGGCGCCGAAGACGGAGCCGAGAGCCGACCAGTCGATCTTCATGAGGGGTGCTTCCTTAGCCGTCTCAGGCCGTCTTGGCTGCGGGTACGGGCTCGACCGGGGCCGTCTCGACCAGGCCCGCCGGCGGCGGGATCACCGCGGCGATGGCGGTGGTGACGACACCCGCGGGCTCCGTGTCGACGTCGTTGACGTTGTTCACGGTGACCGGCTTGCGGCGGGCCAGGGCCCAGATGACCCCGGCGCCGGCGATCAGCAGCACACCGGTGGCGACCGTGCCCCAGGTGCCCTGCTTGGTGAGGAGTTCGGCGCCCGCGCCGACCAGTCCGGCGGCCGGGAGCGTGAGGCACCAGGCGACGAGCATCCGGGTCGCGGTGGACCAGCGGACGACGCCGCCCTTGCGGCCGAGGCCGGCACCCATGACGGCGCCGGAGCAGACCTGGGTGGTGGACAGGGAGAAGCCGATGTGCGAGGAGGCGAGGATCGCGGTCGCCGCACTGGTCTGGGCGGCGAAGCCCTGCTGCGGGGCCAGGTCGGTCAGGCCCTTGCCGAGGGTGCGGATGATGCGCCAGCCGCCCAGGTAGGTGCCGAGCGCGATGGCGACACCGGCGGAGACGATGACCCAGGTGGGAGGGTTCGAACCGGGCGCGATGACACCGCCGGTGACGAGGGCCAGGGTGATGACGCCCATCGTCTTCTGCGCGTCGTTGGTGCCGTGGGCCAGGGAGACCAGACCGGCGGAGGCGATCGAGCCGAAGCGGTACCCCTTGGCGGTGGCCTTGTCGTCGGCGCGGCGGCCGATGGCGTAGGACAGGCGCGTGGCCAGCAGCGAGGCGAGTCCGGCCACGAGCGGCGCGGCCACCGCCGGGATCAGGACCTTCGTGACGATCGTCGAACCGTTGACAGCGGACCAGCCGGCCGAGGCGACCGCGGCGCCGATGAGGCCGCCGAACAGCGCGTGGGAGGAGCTGGAGGGCAGGCCCAGGAGCCAGGTCAGCAGGTTCCAGAGGATGGCGCCGACCAGAGCCGCGAAGATCACCTCGACCCGGATGCCCTGTTCGTTGATGATGCCGCCGGAGATCGTCTTGGCGACCTCCACGGAGAGGAAGGCGCCCACGAGGTTCAGCGTGGCGGACATCGCCACTGCCGTCTTGGGCCTCAGGGCGCCGGTCGAGATGGTGGTGGCCATCGCGTTGGCTGTGTCGTGGAAACCGTTCGTGAAGTCGAACACGAGAGCGGTGACGATCACGATTCCAAGGAGGAGCGTGATGTGTTCCATTTACCCAAGCTTCTCTGGGAGGTCAGTGGCTCGTGGAACGTAGGCAACCTGAGTGAACGGAAGATGAACTGAGACGGGCTTGGTGGTGTACTCGCCGAGAGGTTGTCCGGCCGGCGACCGAGGGCCGGAGGCGGCCGGATTGTCGAACTGAGGCGGAATTCCGGGCTCCGGAGCCCTTTGCCCGATCTACGACCGCCTTCCCGGGTGCCCCCTCGGTAGCCCCGAAGGGGCGCCGAAGAGACGTTGGTCACTTCCTCGCGACGCGGGGCAACCCCCGTGCGATCGCCTGGATGTGGCGTGCATTTATGCCTTTATGTCCGTTTGTGCACGCATCCCTCGATCCGCGCCGCGCCCCCTGTCTCCGATGGCGGCCCCCTGGAAGGATCGCGGCATGACGGAGCAGCGACACGACAAACAGGACGGAGCGGACATGGGGGGCGACGCGGAGCTGGACCGCGCGTGGGGCGATCTCGTCGCCACCGCTCGCCGGACCGTGGCCGAGCAGCTGGTCGTCGGCACCTCGGGCAACGTGTCCGTGCGCGTCGGCGACACCGTGCTGGTCACCCCCACGGGGGTGCCCTACGACCGGCTGACACCGCGGGACATGGTCGCGGTCGCCCTCGACGGCCGTCAGGTGCTCGGCTCGCTGCGCCCCACGAGCGAACTGCCGATGCACCTCGCGGTCTACCGCACGACCGGGGCGCGCGCCGTCGTCCACACCCACGCCGTCCACGCGACGGCCGTCTCCACCCTGGTGCGGGAACTGCCGCTGATCCACTACGTGGCCGCCGCCCTCGGCGGCCCGGTCCGCGTCGCCCCCTACGCGACCTACGGCACACCGGAGTTGGCGGACCACATGCTCCAGGCGCTGGACGGCCGCACCGCCTGCCTCCTCCAGAACCACGGCACCCTCGCCCACGGCTCCTCGCTCGCCCAGGCCTACGACCGCACGGCGCAGCTGGAGTGGATGTGCCGGGTCTGGCTCACCGCCTCGTCGGTGCCGGGACTGTCCCCGGCCCTGCTCACCCCCGACCAGCTGGCACAGGCGGGGGAGCGGCTGCGGGGGTACGGGCAGAGCGGCGGCCCGGGGGCGTGACACCGCCGGCCGTCGCCCACTGGCCGGGGCCGGGCTCCGCCGGGAGACTGGACGGGTGCGCACTGTCAAAGCGGCGGCCGCAGCCGTCACCGTAGCCCTCGCGGCGGGCGCGGCCGGTATCGCCGCGGGCCGCTTCGCCAGCGACGCCGCCCTCAGGACCGTCCCCGGGCGCCCGCTGCCCACGCAGCCCCGCCTGACCGTGCACTCCCTGGCCGCCGGCCGGATCACGCTCACCCGCGACCTGGCGTCCCTGCGCCCCGGTGTGTACGGCCTGACCGGGAACGGCTCGCACGCCGTCGTCGGGCCGGTCCTGGGCACCGCCCCGCACAGCGCCGACACCGTCGTACGCCGCCTGGAGCGGGTGACCCACGGCACGCTCGACCCCGGCGACCGGGCCTGGCTCACCCCCACCCTGCACATCGGCGACCCGTCCTCCGCCCTCGGGCTCGAACACGCCGACGTCGACGTGCCCGGCGAACTCGGCTCCCTGCCCGCCTGGTTCGTGCCGGGGGTCCGCGACACCTGGGTGATCACGGTGCACGGGCTCGGCACCACCCGGGAGCACCCCATGAACGTCATGGGGTTCCTGCACCGCCACCGCTTCCCCGTCCTCGACCTCGCCTACCGGGGCGACCTCGGGGCGCCCAGGCCCCCCGACGGCCTGAACCACCTCGGCGAGCGGGAGTGGCGCGACGTGGACGCCGCCATCCGCTACGCCGTGCGCTACGGCGCCAGGAACGTCGTCCTGCACGGCTGGTCCACCGGCGCCACCATGGCGCTGCGCGCGGCCACCCACTCGGCGCTGCGCGAGCGGATCCGCGGGCTCGTCCTGGACTCGCCGGTGCTCGACTGGGAGGCGACCCTGCGCGCCCTCGCCGCGGCCCATCACACCCCCGGCCCGCTGCTGCCGCTCGCCGTGCGCGCCGCCCAGGGCCGCACCGGGCTGCGTCCGCACGGCGACCACCCGCACACCGCCGTCGACCCGGCCCGCCTCCGGATTCCGGTCCTGGCCTTCCACGGCCCCGACGACACGATCGCCCCCTGGGGTCCCACACGCCGTCTCGCCGAGGCCCGCAAGGGCATGGTCACGCTGAGGACCGTGCCGCACGCCTCGCACGGTGCCATGTGGAACGTGGACCCCGGCGCCTACGAAGAAGCCATGCGGCGCTTCCTGACCCCGCTGATGTGACGGGCGCCCCGACCGTCGATCCGGCTCCCGCCCGGCCCTCCGACCGCCCCCCTGGCATTCCGTTTGGGATTTCGGACCGTCAACCGGAAGACTGCACCCGTGACGTCCCGTACCCCGCGCGACTCCAGGCTCCGACTCGTCCGCCCGCGGCCCCTGGCCGCCGCCCCCCAAGAGGTGGCCCAGCAGCGTACGCGCCGCCCCGCGCCCCGCCCGCCCGAGGGCACACCCCCGCCCGCGGAACTGGCGGCGATGGCCCGCGCCCGGCTGGCGGGCGCGGCCCGTGTCGGCCACTGGGCGGGCGCCTCGCTGCGGCCGGGCCGCGACGGCGCGACCGCGGACGGCACGGGCACCCTCTCCGACGCCACCGCCGAACGCGCCGCCGCCGACCTCGGCCTGAGGACCGCTCAGGTGCGCGCCGACTGGGACACCGCCCGCCTCGCCGGCCTGGTCGAGGTGCACGGGGACAGCGCGCGGCCCGGCTGGCGGCTGCGCGCCTGGCACCGCGACGACTCCGCCGTGCTGCGCGGCTGGGTCGCCCTGTTCGACGCCTGGTCGCTCGCCTGCCCCGAACCCGCCGACCGCGAGCACGCCGCCGTCGCCGAGGTCGTCTCGGGCATGCCCCAGGTGCTCTCCTTCCTTCAGCTGTCCGCCGGGCCCGTCCCCGTCGAGCAGCTTCTCGACCTCCTCACGCAGCGCGTCACCGAGCTGCGCACCGAACGCTGCGAGGTCCCCTACGGGCCCGGCCCCGCCCCCGTCCAGGCGCCGGCGCGCGTCGCCGCCGAGGGCGCCGACCTCGCCCCGCTGCTCGACTGGGCCCTGGAAGCGCTCGCCTACGTCGGCGCCCTGACCTGCGCCGACGGCCAGGCCACCCTCACCCCGCTGGGCAGCTGGGCGGTCTGGGTCAAACTGGAGCAGATCTGCGTCGCGGCCCAGAGCCCCGCCGGGAACATCGAGCAGAACGCGGAGGCGATGCTGCGCGGCTGCGCCCAGCTGCGCCCGAACGCGGCCCGCGCCGAGTACCGGGCGTGGCTGGCCGCCCGCACGGTCGGCGGGGCCGTCACCGAACTGCTCGCCGCCGCCCGTGGTGAGGACGCCCTGCTGCGCGGCCTGGCCTTCGAGGCGCTGCGCGTGGTGGGAGCCCCCGCCGAACCCGAGGTGCGCGCCGTCGCGGACGAGACCCCGCTGCGCCCCTACGCCCTGCTGTGGCTCGCCGAGTACGAGGGCACCGACCCCGAGGACGCCCCCGCGGTGCTGACCCGCGAGGAGGCGACCTGGCTGTGGGTGGACACGGCCGCCGCGGTCACCGACCACGGAGAGGCCCCGCTGCTCGTCCGCCACCTGGAGTCCGCCGTGCAGGCCACCGTGCCCGCGCTCCTGGACGAGGTGCGCGCGGTCGGCCACCCCCGCACCGTGCAGGTCCTGGTCGCGCTCGCCGCCGCCCACCCGGACCCGGCGCTCGCCAGGGCCGTGCGCCGCGCGGCGTTCCAGGTCCACACCGGGGGCAGCTGAGCCCGGCTCAGAGCGCCGTCTCGGGCGCGTACGTGCCGAAGCTCCAGATGTTGCCCTCGGCGTCCCGGGCCATGTAGTCCCGCGAGCCGTGCGGCTGGTCCGTCGGGGGCACCAGGATGTCCGCGCCGTGCTCCACGGCCCGCTGGTGGTGCGCGTCGACGTCGTCCACGACGATGTACACCCCGCAGGGCCCCGCCCCCCGCATGGCCTCGGCGAAGACGCCGGCCCGGCCCTTCGAGCCGAGCATCACCGCTCCGTTGCCCTGCGCCAGCTCCGCGTGCAGCACCGAGCCGTCCTCGCCCTCGTACACCGACAGCTCGGTGAAGCCGAAGGCCTCCGTCAGCTCTCTGATCGCCGCCTTCGCGTCCGTGTACAGCAGCGTCGGATAGATGCTCGGCCGCCCGCCGTCCATGCCCGCCACCTCGACCACTCCCTTCGGTGTCCCGTCCGCGACGATGAACCGCCGACCAGTCTGGCACCGGCCCGCCCGAGAGCAACGAGCATCACAGTGCCGGACCTCCGCAGGCACGAAATCCGCTTGCACACCCCCGTTAGACTGGTCCCCATGGCCATCCTCCTCGTGCATTAGACGGCGGGAACGCCCCCAGCCGCCCATCCCGCCCCAGCCCTGGAGCCTGTCCGTGATCTCCGCTTCCGGTATCGAGCTGCGCGCCGGTGCCCGCATCCTCATCGAGAACGCCACCTTCCGCGTCGCCAAGGGCGACCGCATCGGCCTCGTCGGCCGCAACGGCGCCGGCAAGACCACCCTGACCAAGGTCCTCGCCGGGCAGGGCATGCCCGCCGCGGGCACCGTCACCCGCTCCGGAGAGGTCGGCTACCTCCCGCAGGACCCGCGCACCGGCGACCTGGACGTCCTGGCCCGCGACCGCGTCCTGTCCGCCCGCGGGCTCGACGTCCTGATCCGCAAGATGCGCGAGAACGAGCAGCGCATCGCCAACGGCAAGGGCGCCACCCAGGAGAAGGCCCTCAAGCAGTACGAGCGCCAGGAGACGGAGTTCCTCACCAAGGGCGGGTACGCCGCCGAGGCCGAGGCCGCCACCATCGCCGCCGCGCTCAACCTGCCCGACCGCGTGCTCGGCCAGCCCCTGCACACCCTCTCGGGCGGTCAGCGCCGCCGTATCGAGCTGGCCCGCATCCTCTTCTCCGACGCGGACACCCTGCTGCTCGACGAGCCGACGAACCACCTGGACGCCGACTCGATCATCTGGCTGCGCGACTACCTCAAGAGCTACCGCGGCGGCTTCGTCGTGATCTCCCACGACGTCGACCTGGTCGACACGGTGGTCAACAAGGTGTTCTACCTGGACGCCAACCGGTCCGCGATCGACATCTACAACATGGGCTGGAAGCTCTACCAGCAGCAGCGCGAGGCCGACGAGAAGCGCCGCAAGCGGGAGCGCGCCAACGCCGAGAAGAAGGCCGCCGCGCTCAACTCCCAGGCGGACAAGATGCGCGCCAAGGCCACCAAGACGGTCGCCGCGCAGAACATGGCCCGCCGCGCAGAGAAGCTGCTGTCCGGGCTGGACGCGGTGCGCCAGTCGGACAAGGTGGCCAAGCTCCGGTTCCCGCAGCCCGCGCCCTGTGGCAAGACCCCGCTGATGGCCGAGGGCCTGTCGAAGTCGTACGGCTCCCTGGAGATCTTCACCGACGTCGACCTGGCCATCGACAAGGGGTCCAGGGTCGTCATCCTCGGCCTCAACGGCGCGGGCAAGACCACCCTGCTGCGGCTGCTCGCGGGCGCCGAGCAGCCGGACACCGGTGCCGTCGTGCCCGGTCACGGCCTCAAGCTCGGCTACTACGCCCAGGAGCACGAGACCCTGGACCCGGAGCGCACGGTCCTGGAGAACATGCGCTCCGCGGCACCGGACATGGACCTGGTCGAGGTCCGCAAGGTGCTCGGCTCGTTCCTGTTCTCCGGCGACGACGCGGACAAGCCGGCCGGCGTTCTGTCCGGCGGTGAGAAGACCCGTCTGGCCCTCGCCACCCTGGTGGTGTCCTCCGCGAACGTGCTGCTGCTGGACGAGCCGACCAACAACCTCGACCCGGCCAGCCGCGAGGAGATCCTCGGCGCGCTGCGCACCTACACCGGTGCGGTCGTCCTGGTCACCCACGACGAGGGCGCGGTGCAGGCGCTCCAGCCGGAGCGGATCATCCTGCTGCCCGACGGCGTCGAGGACCTGTGGGGCGCGGACTACGCGGACCTGGTCACCCTCGCTTGACCGAACGGCTGATCCACGGAGTATGGATCATTCGGCCGATCCGTGATCCGTCATCTGTGTGAGATCCCCTCGTACCGAGGTGTGTCCTACACGGAAATCGCGGCCGAGCCCTTCCCTCGCAAGGGCTCGGCGGCAGCACCGCGCTGACCTGGAGCTTCCCGGAACAACCCGTTCGGACGCAGGGGTGCGAGAGGTCGGAATGCCGGATTCCGTTCGTGGATGCGTGCTCCCGTCGTCACATCCTTGTCGCACCGACCTTGCCGAATGGGTGGCCATCGCGCCCTGGAGGGGTGATCATGAGGAGACCAGAGCGCACTTCCCATGAGGAGGCACGGGTGGCCGAGACTCTGAAGAAGGGCAGCCGGGTGACCGGCGCCGCGCGCGACAAGCTCGCGGCAGACCTGAAGAAGAAGTACGACTCCGGTGCGAGCATCCGGGCGCTGGCCGAGGAGACCGGCCGCTCGTATGGCTTCGTTCACCGGATGCTCAGCGAGTCGGGCGTCACGCTGCGTGGGCGTGGCGGAGCGACGCGGGGCAAGAAGGCACCGTCGGCCTGACGCCGGTCGGCCATCGGCTTCGATGGTGGCCACCCGGTCGGTCGGGGGACCGGCCGGGTGGTTACTGTGCAGTCACTTGTGGATGCCGTGCTGCGGCATTCCCCTTCTGACCGCACCCATCGGAGGCGCCCCATGGCTTCGCTCGACCCGGTACTCGACAAGGACGGCGTACGGCTCACCGTCGACGAGGCGATCGCCACGGTGACGCTGACCAACCCGGCCAAGCTCAACGTCCAGAGTCCCGCGATGTGGCGGACGCTGGCGGAGGCCGGCAGCAAGCTGCCCGGTTCCGTACGCGTGGTCGTGCTGCGCGCGGAGGGCAAGTCCTTCTCGGCCGGGCTCGACCGGAAGATGTTCACCCCCGAGGGCATCGAGGGGGAGCCGAACTTCATCGATCTCGCGCGCAGCAGCGACGAGGAGCTGGACGCGACCATCGCCGCCTACCAGGAGGGCTTCACCTGGTGGCGGCGCAACGACCTCGTGTCCATCGCCGTCGTCCAGGGGCACGCGATCGGCGCCGGCTTCCAGCTCGCCCTCGCCTGTGACCTGCGCGTCGTCGCCGACGACGTGCAGTTCGCCATGCGCGAGACCAGCCTCGGGCTCGTTCCCGACCTCACCGGCACCCATCCGCTGGTGAGCCTCGTCGGCTACGCCCGCGCACTGGAGATCTGCGCGACGGGCCGTTTCGTCGCGGCCCAGGAGGCCGTGGACACGGGGCTCGCGAACATCTCCGTGCCGCGTGAGCAGCTCGACGACACCGCGCGGGACCTGGCGTCCGCGCTGCTCGCCGCCCCCCGGGACGCGGTCGTCGAGACGAAGGCGCTGCTGCGCGGGGCCCAGGGCCGCTCCTACGAGGACCAGCGCGCCGCCGAGCGCGCCGCGCAGGCCCGCCGCCTGCGCGACCTGGCCGGCACCGGCGACTGACCGCCCCTCGGGCCCACCGCGCCGCGGACCCCCCGGTGGGTCCGGCGGCGCGGCTCGGCCCTGTCCGCTCCCCGCCCCCTTCCTGCGCGCCGCGGGCCCACCGACGGGTGACCGATCCGGCCCGCCCGTTGCTCCAGCCTGCCCCGTCCCGGCGCGCCGTCGTGTCGGGGCCCTTACCGTGGGTGAGGACGGACGACCGGGAAGGACGTGCGGCGCATGAGCGAGACGACGGGGCGGAACCGGCCGGAGGCCCCCTTCGAGGGCACGGAGGCCGCGGGGACACGCGGACCCGTCCGGCGCGGCGGCGGCGAGCCGGCCACACGGGGCCGGACGACCATCGCCGACGGCGTGGTGGAGAAGATCGCCGGCCTCGCGGCCCGCGACGTGCCGGGCGTGCACGACCTGGGCGGCGGCCTCAGCCGCACCTTCGGCGCCGTGCGCGACCGGGTGCCGGGCGGCTCGCGGGTCGCCCGTGGGGTGAAGGCCGAGGTCGGCGAGGTGCAGACCGCGCTCGACCTGGAACTCGTGGTCGAGTACGGCGTGGCCATCGCGGAACTGGCCCGCGCGGTCCGCGAGAACGTCATCGCGGCGGTGGAACGCATGACCGGACTCGAGGTCGTGGAGGTCAACATCGCGGTCACGGACGTCAAGCTGCCGGACGAGGAGGACGGGGAGCCCGAGATCCGGGTCCAGTAGCCCGGGGACCGGGCCGGCGGCCGTGGGACGTGGGACACAGAAGCCAAGCCAAGCCGAGCCGAGGAGCGCAGCATGGGTATGGCCGTGATCGGCATGATCGCCGGAATGGCGCTGGGCTTCGCCGGGTACTTCGGCGGCTTCGGCGCGTTCCTGCTCGTGGCGGCCCTGGGAGCCGTCGGGTTCGTCGTCGGCCGGTTCCTGGAGGGCGACCTCGACCTCGGCGACCTCTTCCGCCCGCGCGACGACCGGCGGCGTTGACCCGTGCCCGGCCGGACCGCGCACCCTGAACCGGACGGCGCGACGCGCCGACCCCCGGGCGAACCGGCGGCCCGGGAGCGCGGCGCCACCCGGATCGCCGACCTGGTCATCGCGAAGATCGCCGCCCAGGCCGCGCGCGAGGCGCTCGCGCCCCTGGCACCGGACGCCCAGCCCCCGCACGCCACGGTCGTCGTCCACGGCACCGACGCGCGGGTCCGCGTCAGCGTCGAGCTCGGCTACCCCTGCGACATCGGCGGCCGGTGCGCCGCCGTACGCCGCCGCGTCACCGAACGGGTGGGCGCACTGGCGGGGGTGGACGTGCACCAGGTGGCCGTCCTGGTGGAGCGGCTGCATCCGGCACCGGAGCACGAGAGGACGCGATGAGCGAGCCCCAGGCCCACGGCGACATCCAGAAGCCCCCCGCCGTCGAGCGGCCCACAGACGCCCCTGGGGGCCGGTCGGGGGCCGAGGCGGCCCACGGGCCGGTGGACGACGCGCACGACGGCGCACACGGCCGCGAAGGACGCCTCTGGTCGGCACGGCGCGCCCCCGCGGGCGCCCTCGCCCTGCTCCTGCTGATCGCCGCGGGACTCCTCCTGTACGACGTCGTGGCCGTACGGGCCCACCGGACCGCCATGTCCTGGCGCACGGACCTGGCCCGGCAGCTCGCCGAACGGCCCCTCGACAGCACCTGGGTGCTCGCCGGCGCCGCCGCGGTCGCCGCCCTCGGCGGCTGGCTGCTGGTGCTGGCCGTGACCCCCGGACTGCGGGCCGTGCTCACCATGCGCGCGCGGCACGCCGACGTCCGGGCCGGACTCCACCGCGACGCCGCCGCCCTGGTGCTGCGGGACCGGGCCCTGCAGGTCTCCGGGGTGCGGTCCGCGCAGGTCCGGCTGCGTCGGCGCACCGCGCGGGTGCGGGCGGTGTCGCACTTCCGGGCACTCGACGAGGTGCGGGACGACCTGGACACGACGCTCACCGAGGCCGTCGACGGCCTCGGGCTCGCCCGCCGCCCCGGCCTGTCGGTGCGGGTGCGGCGGCCCGGACGGAAGGGGTGAGGGCGGTGCGACGGATCGTCAACCGGGTGCTGATCGGGCTCGTGGGCCTGATCCTGATCGCCCTCGGCGGCGCGGTGCTCGCCGTCGGTCTCGGCGTGCGGCCGCCCTCCTGGTGGATCCACCAGGGCCCGCACGACGTGCTGCTCGACCAGGCCGAACGCACCCGGTGGCGGGACCGGTCCTGGTGGTGGCCCGCCGTCATCGCCTCGCTCGCCGTGCTCGTGCTGCTCGCCCTTTGGTGGCTCGCGGCGGTGCTGCGCCGAGGCCGCCTGAAGGAGGTCGTCGTGGACACCGGCGACGGCGAGGCGGCCCTGCTGCGTGGACGGGCCCTGGAGGACGCGCTGGCCGAGGAGGCCGGGCGGACGGACGGCGTCGCCTGGGCACAGGCCTGGCTCACCGGCCGGCGCGGCGCGCCCCGGGCCCGGATCCGGCTGGGCGTGGCGCCCCACCTGGACCCCGCCGACGCGCTGCACCACCTCACGACCCGGGCTCTGGCCCACGCCCGCGCATCCGCCGCCCTCCACCGACTGCCCACCGAGGTACGCCTGCGGGCCGTCCGCCACCGCCCCGAGAGAGTGAGCTGACCCCGCCCCGCGCGGGCCGGCACGGGGTCAGAAGCCGTGCAGGGCGCCCCCGTCCACCGGGAGCATGAGGCCGGTCAGATACGACGCCGCGGGGGAGAGCAGGAACGCGGCCGCGCGGCCGAACTCCTGCGCCGTGCCGTACCGGCGCAGGGGGATACCGGCCTCGTTGGCCGCGCGAGCCGCCTCGGGATCGGGGGACAGGCCGTCCAGCTCGCGCACCCGGTCGGTGTCGATACGCGCCGGGAGCAGGCCCACCACCCGGATGCCGCGCGGCCCGAGCTCGTCCGCGATCGACTTGGCGAAGCCCGCGAGACCGGGGCGCAGCCCGTTGGAGACGGTCAGGCCCGGGATCGGCTCGTAGACGGAACCGGACAGCACGAACCCGATGACCCCGCCCTCGCCGAGTTCCTCGGCCGCCGCGCGGGCCAGCCGCACCGCGCCGAGGAACACCGAGGCGAACGCCGCCGTCCACTGCTCGTCCGTGGTGCTCGCGAGGGAGCCGGCCGGCGGGCCGCCGACGCTGATGAGGATGCCGTCGAACCCGCCGAAGCGCTCGCGTGCCGCGGCGATCAGCCGGGTCGCGGCCTCGGGCTCGGAGTTGTCGACGGCCATGCCCACGGCGTTCGCGCCCAGGCCCGCGGCCGCCTCGGCGGCGCGGTCGCCGTCCCGCCCGGTGATGACCACCTTCGCCCCGTCGGCCACCAGTTCCCGGGCGGTCGCGTGGCCCAGCCCCCGGGTCGCGCCGGTGACGACGTACACACGGTCCTTCAGTCCAAGATCCATGGCCTCATCCTGCCGAATCCTCCCCGTACAGGGCCAGGGCGGTGCCCACCAGCCCCAGATGGCTGAAGGCCTGCGGGAAGTTCCCCAGCTGGCGGCGCGCGTCCGGGTCGTACTCCTCGGACAGCAGGCCGACGTCGTTGGTGAGCCCCACCAGCCGCTCGAACAGCCGCTCGGCCTCGTCCCCGCGGCCGATCAGGCGCAGGGCCTGCGCGAGCCAGAACGAGCAGACCAGGAAGGTTCCCTCGCCGCCGGGCAGCGGGTCCACCTCGGAGCCCTCCGTGCTGTAGCGGCGTACGAAGCCGTCGTGCTCCAGTTCCGCGCGCACCGCGTCGATCGTGCCCACCACCCGCGGATCGTCCGGAGGCAGAAAGCCGACGCGGGGGATCAGCAGCAGCGAGGCGTCCAGGGCACGCGATCCGTAGTACTGCGTGAAGGTGTTGCGCTCCGGGTCGAAGCCGCGCTCGCACACCTCCCCGTGCACCTCGTCGCGCATCGCGCGCCACCCCTCGAGGTCGCCCGAGAGCTCGGGATACGCCTCCAGCGCGCGCACCGCGCGGTCGGCGGCCACCCACGCCATCACCTTGGAGTAGACGAAGTGGCGGGGCTCGCCCCGCACCTCCCACAGCCCGGCGTCGGGCTGCCGCCACGCTGTGCGCAGGAAGTCCAGCAGCGCGCACTGCACCTGCCACATGTGCGGTCGGAAGGGCAGGCCCGAGCGCTGTGCCAGGGTGAGCGAGTCGATGACCTCGCCGTACACGTCCAGCTGGAGCTGCTTGACCGCCTCGTTCCCGATCCGCACCGGCGCCGAGCCGGCGTAGCCGGGCAGCCAGGCCAGTTCGAACTCGGGCAGCCGCCGTTCCCCCGAGATGCCGTACATGATCTGCAGGTCGGCGGGATCGCCGGCGACCGCCCGCAGCAGCCAGTCGCGCCAGGCCTCGGCCTCCTCGTGGTAGCCCGCCGACAGCAGCGCCTGGAGCGTCAGGGTCGAGTCGCGCAGCCAGCTGTAGCGGTAGTCCCAGTTGCGCACACCGCCCAGGGACTCCGGCAGGGAGGTGGTGGGCGCGGCCACGATGCCGCCGGTGGGCGCGTACGTGAGGGCCTTGAGGGTGATCAGCGAGCGGACCACCGCGTCCCGGTGGGGGCCCTGGTAGCGGCACTGGGCCGTCCAGTCCTGCCAGTCCCGGACGCTGGCGTCCAGGGCGTCGAACGGGTCGATGAAGGGCGGGTGGGGGCGGTGCGAGGGATGCCAGGTCAGGACGAAGGCCACCTTCTCGCCCTCGGCGACGGTGAACTCGGAGTGCGTCGTGAAGTTCGCGCCCCAGGTGTGCACCTCGGGCACGCTGCGCAGCCACACCGAGTCCGGGCCCGCGACCGCCACGCGATGGCCGTCCGCACGGCGCATCCAGGGCACGATCGAGCCGTAGTCGAACCGCAGCCGCAGTTCACCGCGCACCGTGACGCTGCCCGCCAGTCCCTCGACGACGCGTACGAGGTCGGGGGCGCGGTCGCGCTGCGGCATGAAGTCGGTGACGCGCACCGAGCCGTCCCGGGTCTCCCAGTCCGTGTCCAGGACCAGGGTGCCGGGCCGGTACGCGCGGCGGGTGCACAGATGGGCGCCCTTCGGCGCGATCCGCCAGTGGCCGTGCCGCTCGTCGCCCAGCAGCCTGGCGAAGCAGGCGGACGAGTCGAAGCGGGGCAGGCACAGCCAGTCGACCGAGCCGTTGCGGCCGACCAGGGCGGCGGTCTGCTCGTCGCCGATGAGCGCGTAGTCCTCGATCCGCGGGTACACGGAGTCCCGGTTCCCGGTGGGCTCGCGCGGCAATCAGCGGCGGGGCCACAGGGGTGACGGCGCGAAGCGGTCAGACCGCGGCGGCTTCCGGCTCCCTGCTCGCGTCCTCGTCCTCGTCCCGGGCGCGCCGCGCCCGCTCCCGGGCCTCACGGCGCACCAGGATCAGCCAGCCGAGGGGCACGCCCGCCGCGAACACCCACCACTGGACGGCGTACGGCAGATTGATGTCGCCGAGCCCGATCCAGCTGGTGTCCTCCTTGGGGGAGGGGATCAGCTCGGGGCCGCCGTCCCCGGGGGCGGGCGCGGTCAGCTCGATGTAGCCGCCGAGCACGTCCTTGGCCGAGGCGTCGCCGGCGTCGCGCAGCAGGGCGCCGACCTGCCTGCTGTTGATCAGCATGATCTGGCGGGGCGGCAGCCCCTTGAGGTCCTTGATGCCGCTGGCGGCCGTCGTCTCGTCCGGCATCAGCCGGCCGGTGACCGTGACGGTGCCGCTCGCGGGCGCCGGGATCTTCGGGAAGGCGGTCTGCGAGGCGGGGGAGTCGATCCAGCCGCGGTTGACCAGGAGCGTGCGGCCGTCGTCCAGCACGAAGGGGGTCAGGACGTGGTACCCGACCTCGTTGTCCACGTTCGTGCGCCGGCGCACGACCAGTTCGTGCGCCGGGTCGAAGTGGCCCTTCGCGGTGACCCGCCGGTACAGGTTCTCGTGTTCGACCACCCCCCCGACGGAGGTGAGCGACTCCGCGGGCACGGGCCGCGCCGCCAGCGAGTCGTCGATCACCTTGTTCAGGGCCTGCCGGTGGTCGTGGCGGTGCAGCTGCCAGAAACCCAGTCCGATCATCGACGGGATGAGCAGGAGGGCCACGAAGGTGAGGATCACCCACTGGCGGGTCAACAGGAAGCGGTACACCCCACGACGGTACATCTCGGTCGTGGGGTGCCCTCAGGCGGGTACCGGCTCCGAGGCCGCCGCCGGGCGGTCACGGCTCACACCCTGTCGACGATGCCCACCTTCCCCTCGGCCCGCGCACAGTGGGCGCCGCAGAACCAGTGCCCCTCGACCTCGACGCCCTGGCCGATGATCTGGACCCGGCAGTGCTCGCAGATGGGCGCCATACGGTGGATGGCGCACGAGAAGCAGTCGAAGACGTGCACCGCGCCCTGCGCATGGATCTCGAAGGTCATCCCATAGTCGTTTCCGCATACTTCGCAATTCGCCATGCGCCACAGGGTGGGCCGTCACCGCCGCGCGGGCGAGCGGCTGCCGGGCGAGTCGCCCGGCAATCACCCGTACGTCGCCGCCCGCGCCCCGGCGGGCGGCTCCCCGGGGGGCCTCAGCGGTTCCGCGTCGCCGACCTCGGCGCCGGCAGGGCGCCCGCGGGTTCGACGTCCCGCAGCAGCTGCCCGAAGGCCGCCTCGTCGATCACCGGCGTCCCGAACTGCCGCGCCTTGAGGGTCTTCGAGGTGCCCGAGCCGGGGTCGTTGGTGACCAGCAGGCTGGTCACCCGGGACAGGCTCGTGGCGACGTGCAGCCCCGCCTCGACGGCCCGGTCCTCCAGCAGCTCGCGGTCCACCGAGGTGTCGCCGGAGAACGCCACCCGCATGCCCTGCTTGAGGCGTCCGCCCTCCTCGTAGCGGCCCGGGTTGGGGTAGGGGCAGGCCGGGCGCTTGCGTGCGGGACGCCAGCTGCCGGACCCGTAGCCGCCGCGCCCGCCCGGGGACTGCCGGCCGATCGTCGGCGCGGCCGACCACTCGGTCAGCGCACGGCACTCCAGCAGCGGCAGCCGTACGCCGGCGCGCGCCGCGGCGTGCAGGCTGGGCCGGAACGCCTCGGCCAGCACGCGCGCGTCGTCCAGCGCGTGGTGCGCCCGCCGCTGCACGACGCCGAAGTGCGCGGCCAGCGTCTCCAGTTTGTGGTTGGCCAGCGGGAGGTCCAGCTCCTTGGCGAGCGCGATGGTGCACAGCCGCCGGCGCACCGGCGCCTCGCGCTGGGCGCGCGCGTACTCACGGGCGATCATCGACCAGTCGAACACCGCGTTGTGCGCGACGAGGACGCGCCCGGCGAGCCGGGCCGAGAACTCCTCGGCGATCTCCGCGAACAGCGGCGCCCCTTCGAGGGCCTCGCTCGTCAGGCCGTGGATCCACACGGGTCCTGGATCGCGCTCCGGGTTGACCTGCGTGTACCAGTGGTCCTCGACCTCGCCGCGCGCGTCGAGCCGGTAGACGGCGGCCGAGATGATCCGGTCGTCGCGGGCCAGTCCGGTGGTCTCCACGTCGACGACCGCGTACCTCTCGGGATACGCGGCCGGCCAGGGGGCCGGGGGCGCTGCGGTGGCGGGATCTTCACACATGGTCATCGAGGATACGGGTCGCGGCTGACGGCCTGTCCCCGGCCCGTGCCCGCACCCCGGTTCGACGCGCGCCCGCGACCTGGCCCGCGCCCCCGGCGCACCACCCGTGCGCCCCGGGCGCGGACGACCCCGCTACGGCGTGGGCGAGTTCGGCGCGGGCGTAAGGAGCGAGAGCACCAGGGCCCGTACGGACAGGACGAACAGCCGCTCCCTGTCCGGCGGTCCCGCCAGGGCCCGGGCCAGTGCCGGATCGTCGCCCGCCGACGCGGTCCGCCACAGCTCCTCGTGGCCGGGGCGCTGCTCCGGGGCCCGCTCCTGGTTGCGCTCCACCAGGACATGGCCGACGACCTGGACCTGGACGGCCTGGACCAGGTCGGCGGCCCGCTCCCCGCGCAGGCCCGCGGCGTGCGCCTCGCGCACCAGCGCCTGCTGGGCTGGCAGGAACATCCGCTCCGTCAGCCCCCGCTCGTGGACCATCGCGACGAGATGCGGGCGGGCGAGCAGCCGTCGCCGCAGGGCGTCCGCGACCGAGACGATCCGCTGCGCGGGCGTGTCCCCCTGGGGGCGTATCTCGCCGAGGTCGGCGACGGTCCGCTCGACGAGCGCGTCGAGCAGGGCCTCGCGGTTGCCGACGTGCCAGTAGATGGAGGTGACGGCGGTGCCCAGCTCCGCGGCCAGCCGACGCATGGACAGCGCGTCGGGGCCGTCCCGCCTCACCAGGCTCCCGGCGGCGGCCAGGACCTCGTCCCGGGTCAGTGCCGCTCGCGCCATGGTTCCCCCAGGGTTCGTCCGTGCAGACCTGTTTACCCCGGGCGAGGACTGCTGTAACTGTGTTACAGGTGACGGTACGTCAGATGACTCCGTCGCGACGGCCCATCGGTCGCGTCGGACACGACGGCGAAGGGGTACGACATGGCACGAGTGCGGTACGGCGCGCGGACCGAGGCGGAGATCGACGCCACACGCGCCGCTCGGACGAGGCTCCCCGACATCTGGTCCACGGGCGTGACGGCCGTCTGGGAGAGCGACCCGGACGCGGTCGCGGCGGTGCTGCCGCCCCCGCTCAAACCCACCGCCCGCCCCCTGGTGCGGGCCACCATCAGCACGGTGAGCCTGCCGGGGTACCCGCTCGGCGCGGGCTCGTTCGCCGTCGCCGCGGCGCACGGCGGCGTCGAGGGCTGGTATCCGCTCGTCATGCCGATGACCCAGGAGCGGGCCCTGATCGGCGGCCGCGAGGTGTTCGGGGAGCCGAAGAAGCTCGGCGAGGTGACGGTGGAGCGCGACGGCCTCGTGGTCCGCGCCGCGATGGCCCGGCACGGCATCGCGTTCGTGGAGGTGCGCGGCGCGGTGAGCGGGGACCTGCCCGTGCCCGAGCCCGGCAGGAAGACCGACTTCTACTTCAAGTTCCTGCCCGCCGTGGACGGTTCGGGCTTCGACGGCGACCCCGTCCTCGTGCACTGCGTGCGCGAGGAGCGCGTCCGCAGGCTGGAGCGGATCACCGGGGACGTGATCCTGCGCGAGTCGGTGTACGACCCCGTCACCGACCTGCCCGTCCGCCGCCTGCTCGACATCACCCTGGGCGAGAAGACCAGCGACCAGCGCGGCACGGTGGCGGAACGGGTGGACGCCGAGGCCCTGCTGCCCTACGTCCACCAGCGGTACGACGACCCGTCCCAGGCGCTCGACGGCCCGCCCGAGGCGGGTGCGCGATGAGGCTGGGCGCGGGACAGGTCGCCGTGGTCACCGGGGCGGCGAGCGGCATCGGGTTCGCGATGGCGGCACGGTTCGCCGCCGAGGGCCTGAAGGTCGTCCTCGCGGACGTGGAGGAGGGCGCCCTGGGCGAGGCGGCGGCCCGGCTGCGCGAGGGCGGGGCCGCCGTGCACGCGCGCGTGGTCGACGTGGCGGACAGGGCCGACGTCCTGGCCCTCGCCGACGAGGTGTACGACCGCTTCGGCGCCGTCCACGTGCTGTGCAACAACGCCGGTGTCGGCTCGGGCGCCGAGGGCCGGATGTGGGAGCACGACCCGAACGACTGGGCGTGGGCCTTCTCGGTCAACGTCTGGGGCGTCTTCCACGGTGTCCAGGCCTTCCTGCCGCGCATGATCGCCGCGTCGGAGCCGGGCCATGTCGTCAACACCTCCTCGGGCGACGGGGGGATCGCGCCGCTGCCCACCGCCTCCGTCTACGCCGTCACCAAGGCGGCCGTGGTGACGATGACCGAGTCCCTGTACGCGCATCTGAGGGCGGAGCACGCGCGCGTGGGCGCCTCCGTGCTCTTCCCGGGCCCGCACATGCTGCGCACGGGGCTGTGGGAGTCGCACCGCAACCGCCCCGCCCGGTACGCGAAGCAGAAGCCCCGCAGGACCCCCTACCGCAGCATCGACCAGTGGGAGGCCGCGATGAAGGCCGCCGGCAAGGAGGTGGCCTTCACCCCGGTCGAAGAGGTCGCCGACCTCGTCGTGGAGGGCATCCGCGCCGACCGCTTCTGGCTGCTGCCCCGCAGCGAGCGCAGCGACACCCAGATCAGGGCGCGGGCCCGGTCGATGCTCGACCGCGCGAACCCGTCCTACCTCGAGAACTTCATCCTGGACTGACCGGCCCGAGAGGGGACCACGGTGACCGACCAGACCCCGTACCTGATCATTTCCTCCGACTGCCATGCCGGACTGCCCACCGAGGAGTACCGGCCCTACCTGGAGAGCGGCTTCCACCGCGAGTTCGACGACTTCCTCGCCGGCCGGGACCGCCGCCGCGAGGAGATGACGCGGCTCGGCATCCGCAACGAGGAGTTCGCGGACAAGTGGTTCAGGGACAACGAGGAGGGGCTGCGCGGCGGCTGGGACCCGGCCCAACGCGTGAAGGAACTCGACGGCGACGGAGTGGCCGCCGAGGTGGTCTTCCCGGACGCGGACGCCGTGGACAGCCGGACCGCCGCGCCCTTCGGGGTCGGCCTCGGCCTCTCCGGCGACCAGGACCCGCGCCTCGGCATGGCGGGCGCGCGGGCCCACAACCGCTGGCTCGCCGACTTCGTGTCCGAGCACCCCGAACGGCACTGCGGGGTCGCCCTGCTGCCCGTCACCGCCCCCACCGAGGAGGTGGTGGCCGAGGTGCACCGCGCCAGGGAGTCCGGCCTCGGCGCGCTGATGATCCCGTGCATGTGGGCCGGCAGGGAGCCGTACCACGACCGCCGCTACGACCCGGTGTGGGCGGCGGCGGCCGAGTGCGGCATGCCGGTCCTCACCCACTCGGGGACCTCGCCCCGCGAGGAGTACGGCGACCACCTCGGCATCTACGTCAGCGAGGTGACCTGGTGGCCCGCCCGCCCCCTGTGGTTCCTGCTGTGGTCCGGTGTCTTCGAACGCCACCCGGGACTGAGGTTCGGGGTGGCGGAGTCCGGCTGCTGGTGGCTGCCGAACCTGCTCTGGTTCATGGACCGCCTCTACCTCGGCGCGCACGGCGGCAAGAAGCTCTCCCCGTTCCAGGAGCTGAGGCGCCCGCCGCACGAGTACCTGGACCGCCAGGTGTTCGTCTGCGCCACCAACACCAAACGGCGCGAACTCGCCCAGCGCTACGAGATCGGCGTGGACAACATCCTGTGGGGCAGCGACTTCCCGCACCCCGAGGGCACCTGGCCCGACACCCGGGCCTGGCTGCGCCGCACCTTCCACGACATCCCGGTCACCGAGACCCGCCGGATGCTGGGCCTGGCCGCGGCGGACGCCTTCGGCTTCGACACCGGCAGGCTGACCCCGCTCGCCCACCGCATCGGACCCACCCCCGCGGACCTCGGCCAGCCCGACGACCAGGCCGCCGTCGAGGCGTCCTGGTCCCGCTCCCGGGAGGTCGGCCGGCACTGGCTCACGGACGGGGACTTCCCCGTGCTGGGAGCCGACCGGTGAGCGGGCGGCGGTCCGCGGACCGGTACACCGTGATCTCGGCGGACTGCCACGCCGGGGCCGACCTGCTGGACTACAAGCCGTACCTGGACAAGCGGTACCACGACGACTTCGACGCGTGGGCGGCGTCGTACGTCAACCCGTACGAGGACCTGCTCGCCGACACCGCCGACCGCAACTGGAACTCCGATCGGCGCCTGGCGGAGCTGGAGGCGGACGGCATCGTCGCGGAGGTCGTCTTCCCCAACACCATCCCGCCGTTCTTCCCGTCCGGCTCCCTCATGGCGCCGACTCCCACCCGGGAGGAGTTCGAGCTGCGCTGGGCCGGCCTGCGGGCGCACAACCGCTGGCTGGCCGACTTCTGCTCGCTGGCCCCGGGCCGCCGGGCCGGGGTCTTCCAGATCCTGCTGGGCGACGTCGAGGAAGCGGTCAAGGAGATCGGGCGGGCCACCGAGGCCGGCCTGCACGGCGGCCTGCTGCTCCCCGGCACACCGCCGGGCTCGGGCCTTCCGGAGCTCCACTCGGCCTCCTACGACCCGATCTGGGCCGCCTGCGCGGAACGGGGCGTCCCCGTCAACCACCACGCGGGCTCGGCTTCGCCGCCGCTCGGCGACGAACCGGCGGCGCGGGCGGTGTACATGGTGGAGACGACCTGGTTCTCGCACCGCGCCCTGTGGCATCTCGTCTTCGGCGGGGCCTTCCGGCGCCACCCCGCGCTCCGACTGGTGCTGACCGAGCAGGGTTCGGGCTGGATCCCCGGGGTGCTGCGGATGCTGGACTACTACCACGGCAGGCTGGTGGCCGCGGCGGACGCCGCCACCGCACGGACGGCCGAGTCGAAGTTCGGCGCCGGGCTCGCGGACTCCGTGGGCCGCGCCCCCTCGGAGGTGTGGCGGTCCAACTGCTTCGTCGGGGCGAGCTTCATGCGCCCGCACGAGGTGCCGCTGCGGGACCGCATCGGCCTCGACAAGATCATGTGGGGCAGCGACTACCCCCACGACGAGGGCACCTACCCCTACACCCGGGAGGGCCTCAGATACGCGTTCGCGGGCGTGCCGCGCGAGGAGGTCGCGGCGATGGCCGGCGGCAACGCGGCACGCGTCTACGGCTTCGACCTGTCCGTCCTCGACCCGATCGCGGCCGAGGTCGGCCCCACCGTCGCCGAGATCGCCGAACCCCTGCCGCAGCCCCCACCGGACGCGACGAGTCCGGTGTTCGCGCGGGGAGCGTCGGTCCGGGTGTGGTGACGCACGGGGTGCCATCCTCTCTCCCGTGACCGAACCACCCCACGACGAGGCGCACGGCGGCGCGCTGGGCTCGCGGCTCAACTGGCTGCGGGCCGCGGTGCTGGGCGCCAACGACGGCATCGTGTCCACGGCGGGGCTGGTCGTCGGTGTGGCGGGGGCCACGGACGACCGCGCGGCCCTGCTGACCGCCGGCCTCGCGGGACTGCTCGCCGGGTCCATGTCGATGGCGGCGGGGGAGTACGTGTCCGTCTCCACCCAGCGCGACTCCGAACTGGCCGCGCTGGCCATGGAGAAACGCGAACTGCGCGAACAGCCGGAAGCCGAACTGGAGGAACTCACCGCCCTGCTGGAGCGCAGCGGCCTGTCCCGGCAGGTGGCACGGGAGGCGGCGGTCCAGCTGACGGAACGGGACGCGCTGCGCGCGCACGCGCGCGTGGAGCTCGGCATCGACCCCGACGAGCTGACCAACCCGTGGCACGCGGCGTGGGCCAGCTTCCTGGCCTTCACCGTCGGCGCCCTGCTGCCCCTGCTCGCGATCGTCCTGCCACCGGCCTCCGTACGTCTCGGCGTCACCGTGGTGTCCGTGCTCGCCGCGCTCGTCCTCACGGGATGGAGCAGCGCCCGGCTCGGCGCCGCCGGCCCCCGGCGGGCGGTGCTGCGGAACGCGGTGGGCGGCGCCCTCGCCATGGGCGTCACCTACGCCGCGGGCAGCCTGCTCGGAGCCGCGGGCGCCTGAGGGCCCCGCGGTCCGCGGCGGACCAGCGCACGGTGCCGCGGCCGGCGTCACGCGCGCCGCCCCGCCCCGGCCGCCGGGAAGAGCGCCGTCCGGCGGGCGCCCACCGGCCCCGGCCACCCTCGATGAGCGGCGCGCCGAGCCCGCGACGTACGGTGAACTGTGCCCGACCACCCCCCCGGGCGCACCCGTACCGCACGTTCGCACGAGAGGGACCCTCGCCATGCGCGCCACCACCATCCACGCCCCGTTCGACATGCGCGTGGAGGACGTGCCCGACCCCGTGGTGCAGCTGCCCACCGACGCGGTCGTGCGCGTGCTGCGCGCCTGCATCTGCGGCAGCGACCTGTGGGCCTACCGCGGTGAGGCGGCCCGGCAGCCGGGGCAGCGCATCGGGCACGAGTTCCTCGGCACCGTCGAGGAGACCGGCTCCGAGGTGAGCGGCCTCAAGCGCGGAGACCTCGTCGTGGCCCCCTTCATGTGGTCCGACGGCCGGTGCGACTACTGCCGCGAGGGGCTGACCACGTCCTGCGAGCACGGCGGCTTCTGGGGCACGGTCGGCTACGACGGCGGCCAGGGCGACGCGGTGCGCGTGCCCTTCGCCGACGGCACCCTGGTCAAGCTGCCCAGGGAGGCGGCCGGCGACGAACGGCTCCTGTCGGCGCTGCTGACCCTGTCCGACGTCATGGGCACCGGGCACCACGCCGCCCTCGGCGCCGGAGCCCGCCCCGGTGCCACGGTCGCCGTGGTCGGGGACGGGGCCGTCGGCCTGTGCGCCGTGCTGGCCGCCAAGCGGCTCGGCGCGGAGCGGATCATCGCGCTGGGCCGCCACGAGGTCCGCACCGACATCGCCCGCCGCTTCGGCGCCACGGACGTCGTCGCCGAGCGCGGGGACGCCGCCGTCGAGGCCGTGCGGGAACTCACCCGCGGCCAGGGCGCGCACGCGGTCGTCGAGGCCGTCGGCACCGAGCAGTCGATGCGGACCGCGGTGAACGTCACCCGCGACGGCGGCGCCATCGGCTTCGTGGGCGTCCCGCACGGCAGCGGCACCGGACTCGACCTGAGCGTCATGTTCGACCGCAACATCGCCCTGCGCGGCGGTGTGGCTCCCGTGCACACCTACATCCCGGAGCTGATGGCCGACATCCTGGAAGGCACCATCGACCCCTCGCCGGTCTTCGACCGGACCGTGGACCTCGAGGGCGTGCCCGAGGGCTACAAGGCGATGGACGAGCGCACCGCGCTCAAGGTGCTCGTCACCAACGGCTGACGCGCGCCGGCCGATCGACCCGAGGGGGCCCGGCCCGAGCCGGACCCCCTCGCGCGCTGTCACACCCGCGTGGTCACCTCACGGTCACCAGGTCACGGCCTTCAGCGCGTTCACGGTGCCCCACCCGTAGAACCCGTTGCGGTTCCTGGAGCCCTCGCACACGGCGTCGACCTTGCCGTCCGCGTCGATGTCGTACGGATCGGCGCACGCCGTGGCGTCCGCCTCCGCGTACAGCAGGGCCTTGACCATGGCGGCGGAGGCGTGCGGATGCGTCGACTTGATCAGGGCCGCGACGCCCGCGACATGCGGGGTCGCCATGGACGTGCCCGCCATGTAGCCCCACTTGCCGCCGGGCAGCGGGCCGAGGATCAGGCCGCTGGTGGCGGGCGGCGCGGGAGCCTGGTAGGCGGTGGAGTCGCCGCCGGGCGCGGCCACGTCGATGACTCCCAGGCCGTAGTTGGAGAACGACGACTTGAGGCCCTTCGCCCCGGTCGCGGCGACGGTCACCACGCCCGGCAACTGGGTCGGTATGTCGAAGCACCGGTGCGGATCGATCACCCGGTCACCGGGCGTGCCGTCGTTCGGGGAGACCGGGTCGGTGAGGGAGTCCGCGTCGAGGTCGTAGCTCTCGTTGCCGGCCGCCGCGACGTTGACCGTGCCCTTGCCCTCCGCGTACCGCGTCGCGCGGGTGATGGCCTCGACCAGAGCCTTCTGGTCCGGGTCGTCGACGCAGTTGAAGTTCCAGGGGTCGGTGTAATAGCTGTTGTTGGTGACGTCCACGTGGTGGTCGGCCGCCCACATGAGGCCGCAGACCACGGCCTCGGTGTAGAAGTAGCCCGCCGTCGTGGACACCTTGATGCCCGCGACCCGCACCCCGGGCGCCACACCGGTGATGCCGACGCCGTTCCTGGCCCCCGCGATCTCGCCCGCGACATGGGTGCCGTGCGGGCTCTCCGCGGCGGTCGGCCGCCAGGCGCCGTCGGTGGTGTCCGGGGTGCCCGCCACGCAGTTGACGGACGCGTCGCGGTCGAAGTTCGGTGCGATGTCCGGGTGGGTGTCGTCCACGCCGGTGTCGATGACGCCCACGGTGACCCGACGGCTGCCGAGCGTCCGCTCGTGCGCCTTGTCCGCCTTGATGGCGGGCAGGTCCCACTGGAGGGACTCCAACGGGTCCTGCCCGTCGGTGGCCTTGGCCCGCGCGACCTCCTCGGCGGTGAGCGCCTTCGGCGTCCCCACGTCGGTGGTGGACTGCGCCGGGAGCGGCGCGTTGCGGGTGGCGCCCGCCGACCGCACCCCGGGCACCGCGCGCATGGCCTGGGCGAAGCCGGGGTCCGCGGAGTGGGCGACGACCACACCGATCCGGTCGTACGTCGTCACGATCGTGCCGCCCGCCGCGGCCACCGCCCGCCGCACCGCCGTGAGGGTGCGGCGGTCCGTTCCGGTGTTGACCACATAGGAGAGTCGGCTCCCGTCGGCGGCCTGGGCCACCGGGGCGGTGCGCGGGGCGGCCGAGGCCGCGCCGGGCAGGAAGCCCAGGGAGGTGAGCGACAGCACGAGCGGTACGGCGAGGGCGAGGCGGCGCTGGGAACGCAGATGTGCCACGGGGTCTCCACATCATCCGGAAAACGTGGACGAGCCGGGACGCGGTGGCGTCCGGCAGGTACATGACGTGTGGTGCAGGGCCGAAGCTATCCGCCGCCCCCGCCGGGCGGCAATGACTTCCCCGCGACGAGCTACAGAGAGAGTAAAAACCGCCGTAGACGACGTCGTATCCCCGCCGTAGAGCCGCTGCGGGGATCTGTCGTAGGGATCTACGACGCGGCCCCGACCGGCCTCGTGGGATCGGGCCGCTGTCGTTGTCGGTGAGGTCACGTAGGCTCGCAGATGACGGCAGAAGAACAGATCAGCTCCGTGCGAGCCGCTACGAGGGAGGGGGCCCACGTGCTCATCGACACCTTTGGCCGGGTGGCCACCGACCTGCGGGTCTCGCTGACCGACCGGTGCAACCTGAGGTGCGCCTACTGCATGCCCGAGGAGGGCCTGAGCTGGCTGGCCAAGCCCGACCTGCTGACCGACGACGAGATCGTCCGCCTGATCCGCACCGCGGTCACCTCACTCGGCATCGAGGAGGTCCGCTTCACGGGGGGTGAGCCGCTGCTGCGCCCCGGCCTCGTCGGCATCGTGGAGCGGGTCGCCGCGCTCGCCCCCCGCCCCCGCATCTCCCTCACCACCAACGGCATCGGCCTCGCCCGCACCGCGGCGGCCCTGAAGGCGGCCGGCCTGGACCGGGTCAACGTCTCGCTGGACACCCTGCGCCCGGACGTCTTCAAGACCCTCGCCCGCCGCGACCGCCACCGGGACGTGCTGGAAGGGCTGCGGGCCGCCCATGAGGCCGGCCTGACCCCCGTCAAGGTCAACTCCGTGCTGATGCCGGGCCTGAACGACGACGAGGCCCCCGACCTGCTCGCCTGGGCGATCGAGCACGACTACGAGCTGCGCTTCATCGAGCAGATGCCGCTGGACGCCCAGCACGGCTGGAAGCGCGAGGGCATGGTCACCGCACAGGACATCCTGGACTCGCTGCGCACCCGCTTCGAGCTCACCCCCGAGGACGCGGGGGAACGCGGATCCGCGCCCGCCGAGCGCTGGATCGTGGACGGCGGACCGTATCGGGTCGGGGTGATCGCCTCGGTCACCCGCCCGTTCTGCGCCGCCTGCGACCGCACCCGGCTGACGGCCGACGGCCAGATCCGCACCTGCCTGTTCGCCGGCGAGGAGACCGACCTGCGCGCCGCGCTGCGCGACGGGGCGTCCGACGAGGAGATCGGCCGAATATGGCGGCTCGCCATGTGGGGCAAGAAGGCGGGATCGGGGCTGGACGACCCGGCGTTCCTCCAGCCGGAGCGGCCCATGTCGGCGATCGGCGGCTGACCGCCGATCGGCGGCTGACCGCTCAGCCGGCCGCCGGGTCGGTGCCCAGCGACTCCCAGCGCTCCAGCTCCACCACGTCCTTCAGGAACCCGCGCACGCTCAGGAACTGCGACAGGTGCTCGCGATGCTCCTCGCAGGCCAGCCAGGTCTTGCGGCGGTCGGGGGTGTGCAGCTTCGGGTTGTTCCAGGCGAGCACCCACACGGCGTCCGCGCGGCAGCCCTTGGCCGAGCACTGGGGGGATTCGGGATCGGAGCCCATCACATCGATGACTCTAGCGCGCCCGGAAGGACCTCACGGAGGCGCGTCCCCCCGGCAAAGGCGACGCCGAGCAGCCACGGGGGGAGCTGCCCGGCGTCGGTCTGTCGCTCCGACGGGGGATGCGGAGCGCGTACGAAGTATGTCATGGGTAACCCCCCCACCGGCACTGGAACAGCATGATTGATCTGAGCTTTTCCTGAGCTTGGCCGAGGGGGTGCGCCGTTGCCCCGACGGGCACCGCGGTCAGGCCCTTTCGTGCAGGTCACGCCGGGTGTCGGCGGTCGATCCGGGCGGGGTGTCGCCCCCGGGTGAGGCGGTTGGGGCGGACGGGGCGGAACCCTGCTCGGCACGGCCCTCACCGGGCTGCGCGCCCCCCGCGTCCCGCGACTGCCGCGACGCGTCAGACGGCCGCGACGACGGCGACGACGCATCGATCATCGGACGGGTCGGACCGCTGACGAACGTCGACGGCAGCGACGGCGCGTTCTCCCGCCCGGCGTTGGCGATGACGACGGCGACATAGGGCAGGACCGCGCCGAGGACGAGTGCCACCACGGCGACCGGCCGCGAGACGTTCCAGAGACTGGCCGCGAGGATCACCGCGACCGTGCGCACGCCCATCGAGATCACGTAGCGGCGCTGCCGGCCCCGCACGTCGTCCGCGAGGCCCTGCCGGGCACCCGTGATCCGGAACACCTGGGCCTGAGCGCCACCGTGCGACTTCCGCATCACATTCCACCACCCGTCTGCCGCGGGCTCTCCCGGGCCCGTCACCGGTCCGACCCCGGTCAGGGCCCGGATCCGGACACCGTCCACCGTACGCCGCGCCCGCGGCCCGGACGAGAGCGGGTCCCCTCCCTCCCCGGTGGTGCACCCGGCCCGACACGTACGGGTGCACCCGACATGCGCCGTATGGCGCACAGCCCGAGACTGGGCGTACTGCTCACGTCGCGCCGTAGGAGGAGGACCCATGGGCTGGTTGTGGGCGATCATCGTCGGATTCGTGCTGGGCCTGCTGGCCAAGCTCATCCTGCCGGGCAAGCAGCACAGCCCGCTCTGGCTGACCACCCTCATGGGCATCATCGGCGCCATCGTCGGCAACGCCATCGCCCGTGCCATCGGCATCGCCGAGACCCGGGGCATCGACTGGGGCCGCCACGGGCTCCAGCTGGCCGCCGCCGTCGTCCTGGTCTTCCTGGGCGAGATGGCGTACACCTCGATGAAGGGCGGCAGACACGGCGAGAGGGTGTGACGGCACCCGCCGACACCGCGCATGCGTGAGGGGCGGCACCCACCGGAAACCCGCCGGGTGCCGCCCCTCACGCATGCGTGCGAACCGCTCGGTTCAGCCGCCGGTCACCTCGACCGCGGCCAGGTTCTTCTTGCCCCGCCGCAGCACCAGCCAGCGCCCGTGCAGCAGCTCCTCCTTGGCCGGGACCGCGTCCTCGGAGGCCACCTTCACGTTGTTCACGTAGGCGCCGCCCTCCTTCACCGTGCGTCGCGCGGCGGACTTGCTCGCCACCAGCCCGACCTCCGCGAGGAGGTCGACGACCGGTCCCGGCTCGGCGACCGTGATGTGCGGGACCTCCGACAGGGCCGCGGCCAGCGTCCGCTCGTCCAGCTCCGCCAGCTCGCCCTGGCCGAACAGGGCCTTGGAGGCGGCGATCACGGCGGCCGTCTGGTCGGCGCCGTGCACCAGCGTCGTCAGCTCCTCGGCGAGCGCGCGCTGGGCGGCACGCGCCTGGGGGCGCTGCTCCGTCTGCTCCTCCAGCTCCTCCAGCTCCTCACGGGACCTGAAGGACAGGATCCGCGCGTAGGTGGAGACGTCCCGGTCGTCCACGTTCAGCCAGAACTGGTAGAAGGCGTACGGCGTCGTCATCTCCGGGTCGAGCCAGATGGCACCGCCCTCGGTCTTGCCGAACTTCGTGCCGTCCGCCTTCGTCATCAGCGGGGTGGCGAGCGCGTGGACCTCGGCGTGCGGCTCCAGCCGGTGGATCAGGTCCAGGCCGGCCGTGAGGTTGCCCCACTGGTCGCTGCCGCCCTGCTGGAGGGTGCAGCCGTGCCTGCGGTAGAGCTGGAGGAAGTCCATGCCCTGGAGGATCTGGTAGCTGAACTCCGTGTAGCTGATGCCCTCGGAGGACTCCAGGCGCCGGGACACGGAGTCCTTCGTCAGCATCTTGTTGACGCGGAAGTGCTTGCCGATGTCCCGGAGGAACTCGATCGCCGAGAGCCCCTCGGTCCAGTCGAGGTTGTTGACCATCACGGCCGCGTTCTCACCCTCGAAGGACAGGAACGGCTCGATCTGGCGGCGCAGCTTCTCGACCCAGCCGGCCACGGTCTCCGGGCTGTTCAGCGTGCGCTCGGCGGTCGGGCGCGGGTCGCCGATCAGGCCCGTCGCGCCGCCCACCAGCGCCAGCGGGCGGTGGCCCGCCTGCTGGAGCCGGCGCACGGTCAGCATCTGCACCAGGTGCCCCACGTGCAGGGACGGCGCGGTCGGGTCGAAGCCGCAATAGAACGTGACGGGACCGTCCGCGAGCGCCTTGCGCAAAGCGTCCTCATCCGTGGACAGGGCGAACAGCCCGCGCCACTTCAGCTCGTCGACGATGTCCGTCACGTCTCTCGTGTCTCCTTGGCTGGTCCTGGGCGGCCCGGTGGCCGCCGGGTACGAGGTTATACGCCCTGACTGACAGAACTCATGTTGAAGTCGGGCACCCGCACGGGGGGCATCGCGGCGCGGGTGAAGTAGTCGCTCCACTCGCGCGGCAGGGTCTTCTCGGTGCGGCCCGCCTCGGTGGCCCGGCCCAGCAGATCCACCGGGGACTCGTTGAACCGGAAGTTGTTCACCGCGCCCGTCACCTCGCCGTTCTCCACGAGGTACACGCCGTCCCGGGTCAGACCGGTCAGCAGCAGCGTCGCCGGGTCGACCTCGCGGATGTACCACAGGCAGGTCAGCAGCAGTCCGCGCGTCGTGTTCGCGACCATCTCCTCCAGGGACAGGCCGGCGTCACCCCCGTCCAGGATCAGGTTCCCGCCCGACGGCGCGAGGGGGAGCCCGGTCAGGTCCGCGCTGTGCCGGGTCGACGTCAGCCGCGTCAGCTCGCCCCCGCTGATCCACTCGGTGGGCCCCAGCGGCAGCCCGTTGTCGAACACGGAGGCGTCGTCGCCGGAGGAGTGCGCGATGACGAACGGCGCGGCCTCCAGGCCGGGCTCCCGCGGGTCGCTGCGCAGGGTCAGGGGCAGCTGCGAGAGCCGGTCACCGACCCGCGTGCCGCCGCCGGGCCTGCTGAAGACCGTGCGCCCCTCGGTCGCGTCCCGGGCCGCTGCCGACCACATCTGGTAGATGAGCAGGTCGGCGACCGCCGTCGGCGGCAGCAGCGTCTCGTACCGGCCCGCGGGCAGCTCCACGCGCCGCTGCGACCAGGCGAGCCGCTGGGCCAGCTCCGCGTCCAGCGCCGCGGGGTCGACGTCGGTGAAGTCGCGGGTCGACCGCCCCGCCCACGCCGAGAGCGCGCGGTCGGGCGACTTGGCGTTGACCTCCAGCGTGCCGTTCGGCTGGTCGTGGCGCAGCCGCAGCCCGGTCGAGGTGCCGAGGTAGGTCGAGACCATTTCGTGGTGGGCGAAGCCGTACAGCTCACGGCCGCCCGTGCGGGCGCGCGCGAACGCCTCCCCGAGCGCCGGCGCGAAACGCGCGAACACGGCGGACGACGTCTGCGCGGGCGCCTCGGTGAAGTCCGGCGACTCGGGCACCCCCGTCACCAGCGGCTGCGCGTCCTCGGCGGGCCCCGCGCCCTGCGCCGCGGCCTCGGCCGCCCGCACGAGGGACTCCAGCTCGTCGGAGGTCACGGCCGCGCGGGAGACCACCCCGGACGCCGTGCCCTCCTTGCCGTCGACCGTCGCGACGACGGTGAGCGTGCGCCCGCGCGTGACCCCGTTCGTCGTCAGCGCGTTGCCCGCCCAGCGCAGGTTCGCGCTGGACTGCTCGTCGGCGATGACGACGCACCCGTCCGCGCGGGACAGCTCCAGGGCCCGCTCGACGATCTCGTGCGGCTTGTCGGTACGGGCGGCGGTCATCGTCCGGCCTCCTGGGTCGTGTTGAGGATGTTGACACCCTTGAAGAGGGCGGAGGGGCAGCCGTGCGAGACGGCGGCGATCTGGCCCGGCTGGGCCTTGCCGCAGTTGAAGGCGCCGCCGAGGACATAGGTGCTCGGACCGCCCACGGCGGCCATCGAGCCCCAGAAGTCGGTGGTCGTCGCCTGGTAGGCGACATCCCGCAGCTGGCCCGTGATCCGCCCGTTCTCGATCCGGAAGAACCGCTGGCCCGTGAACTGGAAGTTGTACCGCTGCATGTCGATGGACCACGAGCGGTCACCGACGACGTAGATGCCGCGGTCCACACCGCCGATCAGATCCTCCGTCGACAGCCCGGCCGGGTCGGGCCGGAGCGACACGTTGGCCATGCGCTGCACCGGCACATGCGCCGGCGAGTCGGCGTAGGCGCACCCGTTGGACCGCTCGAACCCGGTGAGGCGCGCGATGCGCCGGTCCAGCTGGTAGCCGACCAGCCTCCCGTCCCTGACCAGGTCCCAGGACTGCCCCTCGACGCCCTCGTCGTCGTAGCCGATCGTCGCGAGCCCGTGCTCGGCGGTGCGGTCACCGGTGACGTTCATCAGTTCGGAGCCGTACTTGAGCTTGCCGAGCTGGTCGAAGGTCGCGAACGAGGTACCCGCGTACGCGGCCTCGTAGCCGAGCGCCCGGTCCAGCTCGGTGGCGTGCCCGATGGACTCGTGGATGGTCAGCCACAGGTTGGAGGGGTCCACGACCAGGTCGTACACGCCCGCCTCGACGCTCGGCGCGCGCATCTTCTCGGCCAGCAGCCCGGGGATCCGCTCCAGCTCGCCGGCCCAGTCCCAGCCGGTGCCCGTCAGGTACTCCCAGCCGCGTCCCGCGGGCGGCGCGAGGGTGCGCATCGAGTCGAACTCGCCCGTCGACTCGTCCACCGAGACGGCGGTGAGCTGCGGGTGCAGCCGCACCCGCTGCTGGGTGGTCACGGTGCCGGCGGTGTCGGCGTAGAACTTGTTCTCATGGACGGTCAGCAGGGAGGCGTCCACGTGGTTCACGCCCTCGGCCGCCAGCAGCCGCCCGCTCCAGTCCGCGAGGAGGCCGGTCTTCTCCTCGTCGGGCACGGTGAAGGGGTCGATCTCGTACGAGGAGACCCAGGTCTTCTCGGAGTGCACCGGCTCGTCCGCGAGCTCCACACGCTCGTCCGACCCGGCCGCCTCGATCACCTGCGCCGACAGCTTCGCCATCGCCACCGCCTGCGAGGCGACCTTGGCGGCGGCGTCCATGGTCAGGTCGACCCCGGAGGCGAACCCCCAGGTCCCGCCGTGCACCACGCGTACCGCGTACCCGAGGTCCGTGGTGTCCGAGGAGCCCGCCGGCTTCTGGTCCCGCAGCCGCCACGCGGCGCTGCGCACCCGCTCGAACCGGAAGTCCGCGTGCTCGGCCCCCAGCGCACGCGCGCGTGCGAGTGCCGCGTCGGCCAGGGCGCGCAGGGGGAGCGCCAGAAACGTCTGATCGATGTCATGGGGCACGGGTGTGAGTTTCCCTTCGCTGTCACGACGGGGTCCGTCGGGAGCCGTTCGTCCGATCACCGCCAGGGAAGTCAAGCACGGCCGCACCACCCGGACGTACGGCTTTTCCCACGGGGAGGGGAAACCCCGCCAGGAGTGCACCCGGGGACGGGACTGTAGGAACCCCACAGGAGGCGGCGCGGCCCGCTGTCGGTGCCCGATTGCCTTCCCGCCTGCCCCGACCGATAGGTTTTCCGGCGAGGGTGCCTGTTCCGCGAAGGTCCCGCACTGCTATCGAAAGGGTGATCCGTTGAGCCGCTCGGTTCTCGTCACAGGAGGCAACCGGGGCATCGGCCTCGCCATCGCCCGCGCGTTCGCCGACGCCGGCGACAAGGTCGCGATCACGTACCGCTCGGGTGAGCCGCCGGCCGGCTTCCTCGCGGTCAAGTGCGACATCACCGACACGGAGCAGGTGGAGCAGGCCTACAAGGAGATCGAGGCCGAGCACGGCCCGGTGGAGATCCTCGTCGCCAACGCCGGGGTCACCAAGGACCAGTTGCTGATGCGCATGTCCGAGGAGGACTTCAGCTCGGTCATCGAGACGAACCTGACCGGCACCTTCCGCGTGGTCAAGCGCGCCAACCGCGGCATGCTGCGCGCCAAGAAGGGCCGCGTCGTGCTGATCTCCTCGGTCGTGGGCCTTCTCGGCTCCGCCGGACAGGCCAACTACGCCGCCTCCAAGGCCGCCCTGGTGGGCTTCGCCCGCTCCCTCGCCCGTGAGCTGGGCTCGCGCAACATCACCTTCAACGTCGTCGCGCCCGGCTTCGTCGACACCGACATGACCAAGGCGCTCACCGACGAGCAGCGGACGAACATCGTGTCGCAGGTGCCGCTCGGCCGGTACGCGCAGCCGGAGGAGATCGCCGCGGCCGTGCGGTTCCTCGCCTCCGACGACGCCTCGTACATCACTGGAGCCGTCATCCCCGTTGACGGCGGACTGGGAATGGGTCACTGATCACCATGAGCGGAATCCTTGAGGGCAAGCGCATCCTGATCACGGGTGTGCTGATGGAGTCCTCCATCGCCTTCCACGCGGCCAAGCTGGCCCAGGAGCAGGGCGCCGAGATCATCCTGACCGCGTTCCCGCGGCCCACGCTGACCGAGCGCATCGCCAAGAAGCTGCCCAAGCCCACCAAGGTCATCGAGCTGGACGTCACCAACGACGAGCACCTGGGCCGTCTCGCCGACCTGGTCGCCGAGGAACTGGGCGGGCTCGACGGTGTCGTGCACTCCATCGGCTTCGCTCCGCAGGACGCCCTCGGCGGCAACTTCCTCAACACGCCGTTCGAGTCGGTGGCCACCGCCATGCACGTCTCGGCGTACTCCCTGAAGTCGCTCACCATGGCCTGCCTGCCGCTGATGCAGAACGGCGGCTCGGTCGTCGGCCTCACCTTCGACGCGCAGTTCGCCTGGCCGCAGTACGACTGGATGGGCCCCGCCAAGGCGGCCCTGGAGGCCACCAGCCGCTACATGGCGCGTGACCTGGGCAAGCAGAACATCCGCTGCAACCTGGTCTCGGCGGGCCCCCTCGCCTCCATGGCCGCCAAGTCCATCCCGGGCTTCGCCGAGCTGGCCGCCGTGTGGGACGGCCGCGCCCCGCTGGAGTGGGACCTGAAGGACCCGGAGCCGGCCGGGCGCGCCATCGTCGCCCTGCTCAGCGACTGGTTCCCGAAGACCACGGGCGAGATCGTCCACGTGGACGGCGGTCTGCACGCCATCGGCGCCTGACCTTCCGGGCCCCTGTCCTCCCGGTCCCCGAGACCGGGACCCCGTCACCGGCCGACGCCCCGTTCTCCCGCGCACGCGGGGGCGGGGCGTCGCCCGTTCGGAGCAACTGACAGGGCCGCCCGGGGCGCGCACCGCGCACGCTGGGACCAGGGCCGCGCGCACCGTCGGGCGGTCGTACGGTTCAGGAGGTCCCCTTGTGCGCCTGTCCCGCCGCTTCGCGCCCGCCTTCCTCGCCGTCGCCCTGGTGGCCGCTCTTCCCTACGACGCCCTCTCGGAGGCGTCGTCCGGCAGGTCGGGCGCGGCGCCCGCGGAGGCCGACCAGACCCCCGACCCGCGGCCGTCCGGAGCCGACTGCCGGGTCACCGTCACCGGCTCGGAGGTCGTCGCCTACTGCCACAACCCCGATCCCGGCGTCGACCACGTGAGCCTGCACGTCGAGTGCGCCCGCTGGTGGGACCTGGACACCGACACCGCTCCGGTCGACGACGGGCCCGCCATGACCGTACGGCTGACCGGCCGCTGCTGGCAGGAGGTGCGATCGGCCTGGGTCACGCACACCTGAGAGGCGACCGGCCGCCGCCGCGCCCCGGTCCGGTCAGGCGCCGGCGGACGCGGGGCGCCACGGGCGGCACCCGGACGGATAGCTCGCGGCGGCCGCGGCCGCCGCGCCGCCGTCACCCGCGCGGATCGCGTCCACCAGCGCGGTGTGGCCCATGTACGTCTCCGGCGTGAGCTCCTCGCCGACGTCGTCGCGCAGCCAGTCCCGGAGCACCTCGCTCAGGTCCGCGTACATCTCCGTCATCACCTCGTTGTGCGACGCGGCGACCACGGCCATGTGGAACGTGAAGTCGGCGGTCACGAACGCCTCCGCGTCCCCCGACTCCCAGGCCGCCTCACGGCGCCGCAGGAGCGCGTCGAGCTGCCTGAGGTCGCGCTCGGTGCGCCGCGCCGCGGCCAGCTGGGCGGCGCCGGACTCCAGGGTGGCGCGCAGCTCGGCGACATGGGACGGGTCGGCGTCGGCGAACCGGCGGTGCATCACCCCCGCCAGCTCACTGGTCGCCACCACGTAGGTGCCGGACCCCTGCCGGATGTCTAGCAGGCCGTTGTGCGCGAGCGCGCGCACCGCCTCGCGGACCGTGTTGCGCGCGACCCCGAGCTGCTCGACCAGCTCGGGCTCGGTGGGGATGCGGGAGCCCACCGGCCACTCGCCCGAGGTGATCTGGTTCCGCAGCTCGGCGATCACCTGCTCGGACAGAGCGGAGCGGCGGGGATGGGTCAGTGGCATGACGGTCCTTCGTACGGGCCTGGGAGCAGGGCCTGAGGCTCCGGAGCGTAACGCAGGGGGCTCGGGGCGGAGGGGAGCCGGTGCGGGAGTGGACAACCAATCATCCCATGATTCTATGATGGGCTTCATGGAGTGTGAGGAGACCGGTACATGACGACCACAGGCACCACGGGCACGGGAGACACGAGGAGGGCGACGATCCCGCAGGACGCGAGCCCGACCGCGGCGGGGCACCCGCAGGACGCGGCCGGGGCCACGACGGGCGCCACGCGCGCGTGGACGGCGCGCGTGCTGGTGCTGGGCATCGTGCTCACCGCGCTCAACCTGAGGCCCGCCATCACCAGCCTGGGCGCCCTCCTGGAGGAGGTCCGCGACGGCCTCGGTATGAGCGGCAGCGTCGCGGGGCTGCTCACCTCCGTACCGCCGCTGTGCTTCGCCGTCTTCGGTGTCATGGCGCCGAAGCTCGCCCGGCGCTTCGGGCCGGGCGCCGTGATCTGCGCCGGAATGGCCGCGATCACCGCGGGCCTGCTGATCCGCCCCTACGCCGGGAACACGGTCGGCTTCCTGGTGGCGAGCGCGCTGGCCCTCATGGGCATCGCCGTCAGCAACGTCCTGATGCCCGTGATCGTCAAGCGCTGGTTCCCCGAGCGCGTGGGCTCGATGACCGGCCTGTACTCGATGGCGCTCGCCCTCGGCACCTCCGCCGCGGCGGCGGTCACGGTGCCCCTGACCGACGCGATGGGCGGGGGATGGCGGCCCGGGCTGGCTGTCTGGGGGGCGCTGTCGGCGGTGGCCGTCCTGCCGTGGATCCCCTTCGTGCGCGCGTCCCGCACCGCCCAGGGATCCGACGCCTCCGCCGCCAGGGCCCCGCACTCCGGTGCGGGCGCGCCCGGCGGGCTGCGGATCAGTCGGAGCCGCACGGCGTGGGCGCTGGCCGTCTTCTTCGGGCTCCAGGCCACGGCCGCCTACATCACGATGGGCTGGATGCCGCAGATCTTCCGCGACGCGGGAGTGCCCCCGGGCACGGCGGGCGTGCTGCTGGCCGTCACGATGGTGATGGGCGTGCCCCTCGCCTTCGTCATCCCCCGACTGGCCGCGCGGCTGCCGCACCAGGGCCCGATCGTGATCGCCCTCGGCGCCTGCGGGCTGGCCGGCTACGCGGGCCTGTACCTGGCCCCGGCCGCCGGCGCGTGGGCCTGGGCCCTGCTGCTCGGGGTGTCCAACTGCGCCTTCCCGCTCGCGCTCACCATGGTCGGGATGCGCGCCCGCACGGGCGCGGGGGTGGCACAGCTGTCGGCCTTCGCGCAGAGCACCGGCTATCTGCTGTCGATCCCCGGGCCACTGCTGGTGGGCATCCTCTACCAGCACAGCGGGGGCTGGGGGCTGCCGCTCGCCCTCATGGCGGTGCTGATGGTGCCGCAGATGGCGGTGGGCGTGCTGGCGGGCCGCGACCGGATCGTGGAGGACGAGGCGCGGTAGCCCGCCGCCGCGCACCCGTGGGATGCGGGGCGGGCGGGGCGCCGGGTGCGGCGACCCCACCCGCGTCCGGACGGGGCGGGGGTGGGAGACTGGCGCCATGCCCGTGCTCGACCCGAATCCCCAGAACGGCCAGAAGAAGATGCTGCTGGTCTTCGGCGCGTTCTTCGCCATCTTCGTGATCATCGCCGTCATCGCGACGATCGCCTCGCCCTGACCTGCGGCGCCGGCGGTTCCCCGAGCCCGGCGGTTCCCCGGGCCCCGGCGACTTCCCGTGTCCCGACGGCGCCCCGGGCTCCGTGGCAGGGGTGCGGGGGAGCGCCGACGGTGGGGCTTGCCCCCGTAACCCCTAGGGGGTCGGTGTCAGGGTCACATGGGTGGATCGCCGGATGGGTTCGCCGCCGCCGGGTCCGTACCTTCGAGATGTGGCCGCGCAGGGCGTGCCGCAGACCCCGCTCGAAGCCCCCGGAGGCGCCATGTCCGCCCGCCCGCACTCCCGCCCGCACCCGGCGACCACGGGTGGTGTCGGCATACGGCTGCCCTGGTGGGCCCTGGCCCTGCCGACCCTCGCCTTCCTGGCCCTGCTGGCGCTGATGGTCGACCCGTCCCGCGCGAGCGCCGGCACCGATCCCGTCCTCGGTCACCTGGTCGAGCGTGTTCAGCAGGCGGTGAGTCATCACGCCCCGTGACCGTGCGCGCGGCCGCGTGGCGCACGTCCTGCCTGGTGGGGCGGCTGATCACCCGAAGGAGCCCCTCTCGCACACGTGTGCACTCCGTGGCGTCAACTCCCTGCGCTCCCTGGCCTGTTTCATGCGAAGCTGGGACGCATGAGCTCCGCTGAACCCCGCAGGATTGTCCTCTTCCGGCATGCCAAGGCCGACTGGCCGCAGGTGCCCGACCATGAGCGTCCCCTCGCCGACCGGGGACGCATGGACGCGGCCGTCGCCGGACGAAAGCTCGCCGACGCCGGCATCCCCTTCGACCTGGCCCTGTGCTCGACGGCCACGCGTACGCGCGAGACCTGGAAGCTTGCGGTCCAGGAGCTTGAGCACCGGCCGAAAACCGTCTACGAGGAGCGGATCTACGAGGCATCGCCCGGCGAACTGATCGCCTTGCTCAACGAGACCCCCGACGACGCGCGGGACGCGGTGCTGATCGGGCACAACCCCGGGATCCAGGGTCTGGTCGAGGTCCTCACCGGCGCGGCCGAGGACGAGGCGCGTGAGCGGATCACCCGCAGGGGCTTCCCCGCCGCCGCGTTCGCCGTGCTGTCCTTCGACGGCACATGGAAGTCGCTGGAGCCGGGCACGGCGACGCTGCTCGACTACTGGGCGCCCAGCGAGTAGACGCGGCGCCCGCCCAGGGACGGCCGCGGGGTCCGGCATCCTCCTGCCGGGTGCCCGGCCCCGCCCGCGCCGCGCGGACGCGGGGACTCAGGGCGTGTCGTGTGGGTCGTCCCCGATGTCCGCGGCCTCCACCTCTTCCCGGGTGACGCCCAGCAGATACAGGACGGTGTCCAGGAAGGGGAAGTTCACCGCGGTGTGCGCGGCCTCGCGCACGACGGGCTTGGCGTTGAAGGCGACGCCGAGACCGGCGGCGTTCAGCATGTCGAGGTCGTTGGCCCCGTCGCCGATCGCCACCGTCTGGGCCAGCGGCACCCCCGCCTCGGCGGCGAACCGGCGCAGCAGCCGCGCCTTGCCCGCCCGGTCCACGACCTCCCCGACGACCCTGCCCGTCAGCTTCCCGTCGACGATCTCCAGGGTGTTGGCCTGGGCGAAGTCGAGGCCGAGCCGCTCCTGCAGATCGTCGGTGACCTGGGTGAACCCGCCCGAGACGACACCCACTTGGAAGCCCAGCCGCTTCAGCGTACGAATCAGGGTGCGCGCTCCCGGGGTGAGCCGCACCTCGGAGCGGACCTTGTCCACCACCGACGCGTCCAGCCCGCCCAGCAGTGCCACCCGGGCGTGCAGCGACTGCTCGAAGTCCAGCTCGCCCCGCATGGCGGCCGCCGTCACCTCGGCGACCTCCGCCTCGCAGCCGGCGTGCGCCGCGAACAGTTCGATGACCTCGTCCTGGATGAGCGTCGAGTCCACGTCCATGACGACCAGGCGCTGGGCCCGGCGATGCAGACCGGCCGCGACGACGGCGACATCGACACCCAGTGCCGCGGCGCCGGTCGCCAGGGCGGTGCGCAGCGGCTCGGTCTCCACCCCGGACACGGCGAACTCGACTGCGGTGACGGGGTACTTGGCGAGCCGGAAGATACGGTCGATGTTGCCTCCCGTCGAGGCGATGCGCGCCGCGATGGCGGCCGTCGACTCGGCGGTGAGCGGGTGGCCGAGGACGGTCACCAGCGAGCGGCCGAGGCCGCGAGGGCGGTTGTCGCCCGTGCCGGAGATGATCTCCGCCTGCATCCTCATGGACTCCGCCCAGCTGTGGACGGTGGCCCGCAGATCGCCCTCCAGTCCCGCCGGAGGCATCGTCACCAGGGCGCACAGCACCATCCGGCCCCGGGTGACGACCTGCTCGATGTCGACGACGTCGACCCCGTAGGCGGCCAGGGTGTCGAACAGTCCGGCGGTCATGCCGGGCCGGTCCTTGCCGAAGATCTTGACGAGGAGGGTCGGGGCGTCGGAGGTGTGCGCAGCGCTCATGGTGCCTCCACCGTATCCGGCACCCAGTGCCTCGCGCGTGCGCGGTCCGCCCAGCGGACAGGGAACAGTGGGTGGCGGGCAGATGACGGGGACCTTGAGGAGCGGGGAAGCGAGGCAGGCGAAGCGGCGCGGAAGACACGCGGGAGGTCCGGGGACGACCCGCGGACGTGGCGGACGCCAGGGCCTGCCCGACCGTTCCTGCCTGCCGCACGGCGTCGGACAGGCTCTAGTCCCGGCCCCACCCGGGTGGCCAGGACGGCGGCGGGGGCGGCTCCCGCTCCCGGTCGCGGGGCTGTGGCGCGTCCCGTGGTGCGGGCGGCGTGTCCGGCAACCGCAGATAGGGCTTGGTGTCGATGTTCGGCGGGCGGTACGGGCCGCGGCGGTGGTAGGGGCCCGCCGGGCGGGGCGCGGCCGCATCGGGTGAGGCGGCCGCCCTCGGCGAGGGCACCGGCCCCGGCGTCCGCGCGGCACCGCGTGCCGGTGGCGCGACGGCCCGGCTGCCGGCCGCCCCGGCGCCGTACGCGAGCAGCGCCCCCGCGGCCCCGGCCCCCGCACCCCACACCGCGCCCAGCGGCAGCGCCAGGGCCGCCCGACCGTGCAACTCGACGCCGGCGCCGAACGCGTCGAACCCGAACACGGACAGCGAGGCGTTCACGGACACGTCCGTCAGCAGGACCAGCAGCGGCAGCCCACACGCCGTCGCGGTCCCCAGCCGCAGCGCGCAGCGCACCGCGAACACGACGGGCCCCGGATCCCGTGCCGCGGCTGAGGCCCGGTCCGCCGCGGGGGCGCTCCCGCGAGACCGCGGGCACGGTGTGCGCACCGCCGTCAGCACCCCGGCGCAGAGCATCAGGAGGGCCGCCGCGAGGGCCAGCAGCCCTACCCTGCCGTCCAGTTCGGCCAGCCGGCCGAGCGTCACGGGCCGGCCGGCCCGGGAGCCCACCAGCCGGTCCAGCGGCGCGGGCAGCAGCCCGGCCAGGACTCCCGTCGCCGCCCCGTCCCACGGCACGAGCAGGCCCAGCGAGAGGGCCGGCCACACCCCGTTCGGCGCACCGAGCAGGGCCGCCCCGACGATCCGCGCCGGACGGTCGTCGCCGATCGCCGCACAGACCGCCGCCGCCCACCCCGCGCCCACCGCCACCAGCAGTGCCGTCACCAGCGCGGACACGGCCGGACGCGCCACCCGGTGCACGACGTCCCAGTGTCGCGGCAGGGGAGTGCGCCGGGACGCCAGCAGTGCGACGAGCAGCACTCCGGCACACCACCCGGCGCCCCCGAGCAGGGTGGCAGCCCCGTCGACGCTGAAGCCGACCGCCGCCCTGGCCTGGACGAGGTCGCCGATCCCGCTCGGCAGCAGCCCGCCGACGTCCCCCGGCCCGAGGCCGGGAACGCCGATGCCGCCCGCGCCTTCCGGGCCGCCCGGCGGCCGGTCGAGCCCGATCGCCGCTCCGTCGAGGGTGACGACGTCGTGGCCCGCCCACGCCAGCCCGCCCAGCAGCGCGGTGAACAGCAGCAGCACCGAGCCCGCACGCGCGAGGAGTTCGGCGGGCGCGACCTCGACTCCCGCCGTGCGCAAGGACCGCAGGAACACCCAGGACAGCACGAGCGCGCCGACGAGCCCCACACCCAGCGGGGTGAGCGTGATGTCGGTCCTCGCCTGCGGGCCCGTCAGACCGAACACCGACACGTTCCCCGACGGCGTGACCGACCCGTTCACCCCGAGCGCCACCACGGCCGCGGTCATCGGCCCGAGCGAGGCCTCGGCGTCCGCCCCGAGCAGATGCAGGCCCAGCGCCGCCGTCGCGGCCATCGCGGCCAGCGCCCAGCCCACGGAGGCGACCGCGCACAGCAGCACACGGGCCCACGGCAGCCTCCCGCCGTGCTCGGCGGTCTCGATGTTCATACCGGCCCCCGATCCCCCTCGGGTGGGAATACCACTGTCCGGGCCGGTTTCGTCCCCGTCAACGGCTCACGGTGGCACCACGGGGGTGCGCACTCTTCACAAGGCCCGACTTTCGGTCGGAGGGCCAGGCCTGAAATAGTTCCTCACGATGTTTCGACATCCCTGGACTCCCCACGACGGGGGCAACTCGGGGGACAACTCAGTGGGGCATGGAGTGCCTGAACTCGTACTCGAATTGAACGGACGCACCTGGACGCTCGACGCGTCCAGGACATACACCCTCGGACGCGATCCGCAGGGGGACATCGTGTTCGAGGACGCCAGGGTTTCCTGGCGTCACGCCACGATCACCTGGAACGGCCGCAGTTGGGCCGTCGAGGACCACGGGAGCACCAACGGCACCTTCCTCCAGGGCCGGCGGATCCAGCAGGAGGAGGTGGGACCGGGTACCGCCCTGCACCTGGGCAACCCGACCGACGGGCCGCGCCTGAACCTCTCCGCCGTCGCGGCCGCCGTCCCCACCGCCCAGGGCGCGAACGCCGGCTGGGCGCAGCAGGCCGCCCCGCAGCAGGTCCCGGCGCAGGCCGCGCCGCCCCAGATCCCGCCGCAGCAGCAGGCCGCCGGGCAGGCTCCCCCGGCGCATGGTCCCGGTGCCGACGCGGGGGCTTCACCGGTGCACGGCGACCGCAGCCCGACCACGTTCCACCAGTTCTCGCTGGGCCGTGTGATGCGCATCGGCCGTGCGCTGGAGAACGAGCTGGTCGTCTCCGACCTCCAGGTCTCCCGCCATCACGCGGAGTTCCGCGCGACGCCCGACGGCCGCTTCGAGATCCATGACCTGGGCTCGCACAACGGCACGTACGTCAACGGCGTGCCGATCGCCAAGGGCGGCTCGGCCCTGCTCGGACCGAACGACATCGTCGGTGTCGGTCACTCGACGTTCCGCCTGATCAACGACCGCCTCGAGGAGTTCGTCGACACCGGCGAGGTGTCCTTCTCCGCCCGCCATCTCACCGTCACGGTCGACGGCGGCAAGCAGATCCTGAAGGACGTCTCCTTCGGTGTGCCGGAGAAGTCGCTGATCGCGGTCATCGGCCCGTCCGGATCCGGCAAGTCGACGCTCCTGAAGGCGCTCACGGGATACCGCCCGGCGAACCAGGGCGACGTCCTCTACGACAACCGGAACCTGTACAAGCAGTTCGCCGAACTGCGCCAGCGCATCGGCCTGGTCCCGCAGGACGACATCCTGCACAAGGAACTGAGCGTCAAGAGGGCCCTCAAGTACGCGGCCAAGCTGCGCTTCCCCGCCGACACCACGCGCGCCGAGCGGCAGGCCCGGATCGACGAGGTGCTGCACGAGCTGAAGCTCGACCCGCACAAGGACAAGAAGGTCACCTCCCTGTCCGGCGGCCAGCGCAAGCGGGTCTCGGTGGCTCTGGAACTGCTGACCAAGCCGTCCCTGATCTTCCTGGACGAGCCGACGTCCGGCCTCGACCCGGGCATGGACCGCGACGTCATGCAGCTGCTGCGCGGCCTCGCCGACGACGGCCGCACCGTCCTCGTCGTCACCCACTCGGTGGCCGAGCTGGCGCTGTGCGACAAGCTCCTCGTGATGGCGCCCGGCGGTGCCGTCGCCTACTTCGGGCCGCCGGAGGAGGCGCTGAACTTCTTCGGCTACGAGTCCTGGGCCGATGTGTTCTCCGCTTTCGAGAGCTACCGCGACCACGACTGGGCGGGCCGCTGGAAGGGCTCGCAGCACTACCAGATGTACGCCGCGGACGTCGACGCCGCCGCCCCGGCGCCGGTCCAGGTGGCGCCGCCGCAGGCGATCAAGCCGCCCAAGCCGCAGGGCTGGTTCTCACAGCTGGGCACCCTGGTGAGGCGCTATGCCTCGGTCATCGCCTCCGACAGGGGCTTCCTCCTGCTGTCGGTGCTGCTTCCCGCGGTGCTCGGCTCGGTCAGCCTGCTCATCCACCGGACGACGGGTCTGCTGGTCAACCCGGTCAACCCCCGGACGGGCCTGCACACCCCCAACACGACGGCGACCACGGTCCTGCTGATTCTCGCGGTCGGCGCGTGCTTCGCGGGCGCGGCCAACTCCGTACGAGAACTGATCAAGGAACGCGTCATCTACGAGCGGGAACGCGCCACGGGCCTGTCCCGGTCCGCGTACCTGATGTCGAAGGTGATCGTCCTCGGCGCGGTCACCATGCTCCAGGGCCTGCTGGTCGGTGTGATCGGCTTCTCCAGCCGCGACATCCCCCAGGAGGGCCTGGTCCTGCGTCACTCGACGCTGTTCGAACTGTGCCTGCCGATCATGGCGCTGGGCTTCACGTCGATGATGTTCGGCCTGGTCATCTCGGCTCTGGTGAAGACCTCCGAGAAGACCATGCCGCTGCTGGTCATGTTCGCGATCGTCCAGGTCGTCTTCACCGGCTCCCTGTTCACGCTGCACGGCACGCTCGGTGTCAACGAGTTCTCGTACCTGATGCCGTCCCGCTGGGCGGTCGCCGCCACCGGTACGACGCTGGACCTGAACGACATCGCACCCAACCCGGACGACCCGACCAACACGGACCCGCTGTGGAACCACACGGCGGGAGCCTGGACCATGGACATGGTCTTCCTGATCGTCCTGGGCGTGATCTGCGGCTTCCTGGTGGCCCGCTTCCTGCGCCGCCACGAGCCCGAGGTCATGCGCAAGTAGGCACCCCTCGTCACGACGCGGAAGGGCGGCACCCGGAAGGGTGCCGCCCTTGGTCGTCACGAGCGTGGAAGAGGCCCGCGCCTGCCTCAGTACGCGCTGTTGACGTTGTCCATCGAGCCGTAGCGGTGCGCGGCGTAGTTGCACGCGGCGGTGATGTTGGCGACCGGGTCGTAGATGTTCCACGAGGTGCCGGCCACGTGGTACGCGCGGAAGGTCGGGTCGATCACCTGCAGCAGACCCTTGGAGGGAATGCCGTTCTGGGCGTTGACGTCCCAGTTGTTGATGGCCATCGGGTTGCCCGAGGACTCACGCATCACGTTGCGGTAGATGCCGCTGTAGGAGCCCGGGATGCCGCGCTGCTGCAGGATGGCGAGCGACTGGCGGATCCAGCCGTCGAGGTTGTTGCCGGTGGCCTTCACCGGGGCCTGCGGGCGCGCGGCGGAGCGGCTCGCGGCCTGCGGCGCCTGGCGCTGCACGGCCTGCTGCACCGCGGCCTGCTGCGGAGCGGCCGGCTTCTCGGCGGGCTTGGCGACGGCGGCCTTCGCGGCGGCGGCCTTGGTCTTGAGCGCGGCGCCCGCCACCTGGTCGGTGACGTCGACCTTGAGCTCCTTGGCCGGCTTGTCGCTCAGCGTGACCGGGGCGGCGGCCGGGGCCTCGTGAGCCGTGGTCTGCGCCTGGCTGGGCACGGCGCTCAGGGCCATCGCGCAGCAGCCGAGGGCGGCCACACCGGCGGTCGAGAGCTTCTGGGTCTTGGTCAGAGCACGAGCACGAGCACGAATGTTGGTGTTCTTGAGCATTGACTAAGGGACCTCTTCGTATAGCGCGGATGTCGCTCAATGCCTTCGGCAGACTGGTGTTTCCAGCAACGAACGCCGTGGTCCGAAGACCGCGGCGCCGAGCGACGAGAGCAATTCTTAGCGACCGCAAAATGCCCTGGCAAAGGTGTGACGTACTATCCGCGATAGTCCAAACAGCCGGGCAAAACGGGATAGACCTCGCCATCCGCGCCGTTCATGGGGTCCGCGTATATCTCCTATGTCCGTTCGTACGTGACCTGCGCCCTATGTGCGCCCTCACATCGGAGACCCTCGTTCCTTACCGATAGTTGCGAGAGCAATGCTCAATGTGGAGCGAATTCAGGCCTTGCCGGGAAGCCCTGGCCCCCGGACCTAGGACCATCGGCCCGGCCACGACCGCCACGGGTCGGATACGCACTGTCACAACCCCCCGGTACCTTGAGGGCATGAGTCAAGGACCCCGGTCGGGCCTGTACGCGGTCAGTTCCGCGCTGCTGGCCATGAGCAGACACCTGGAGGTGCGCGACGTCCTCAAGACGATCGTGGCCTCGGCCCGTGAGCTGCTCGGCGCGGAGTACGCGGCGCTGGGCGTCCCGGACGACCACGGCGGCTTCGCCCAGTTCGTCGTGGACGGCGTGAGCGACGAGCAGTGGAAGGCCATCGGCCCGCTCCCGCGCCAGCACGGCGTGCTCGCCGCCATGCTGCGCGAGGCCCGCACCGAACGCCTCGCCGACGTCCGCGAGGACCCCCGCTTCGAGGGCTGGCCGGACGCCCACCCCGACATGTCCGACTTCCTGGGCCTGCCCATCCGCGACGGCGACGAGATCATCGGCGCGCTCTTCCTCGCCAACAAGGGACACGGGACGCCGCAGGACGGCTGCGGCTTCACCGAGGGCGACGTGGAGCTGCTCACGATCCTCGCCCAGCACGCCGCGATCGCCCTCACCAACGCCCGGCTCTACGAGCGCAGCAGGGAGCTGACCATCGCCGAGGAGCGCTCCCGGCTGGCTCACGAGCTGCATGACGCGGTCAGCCAGAAGCTCTTCTCCCTGCGGCTCACCGCCCAGGCGGCCGCCGCCCTGGTCGACCGCGACCCCGGTCGGGCCAAGGGAGAGCTGCACCAGGTGGCCGTGCTCGCCGCCGAAGCCGCCGACGAGCTGCGCGCCGCCGTGGTCGAGCTGCGCCCGGCCGCCCTGGACGAGGACGGCCTGGTCGCCACCCTGCGCACCCAGATCCAGGTGCTCGACCGCGCCCACGCCGCGCGCGTGACCTTCACCAGCCGGGGGGTCCGCGCCCTGCCCGCCGCCCAGGAGGAGGCGCTGCTGCGGGTCTCCCAGGAGGCCCTGCACAACGCGTTGCGGCACTCCGGGGCCGGCCGGGTCGACGTGACCCTGCTCAGAAGGGGCCAGGGCGCCGTCCTGACGGTCACGGACGACGGCGGCGGGTTCGAGCCCGAGGCGATACGGAGCGCGGGCCGCCACCTCGGCCTGGTCTCCATGCGGGACCGGGCGAGCGGTGCCGGCGGCACGCTGACCGTCGAATCGGCGCCCGGCAAGGGCACCACGATCGAGATGGAGGTCCCTGGTGGCTGACACCATCAAGGTGCTGCTCGTCGACGACCACCAGGTGGTCCGCCGCGGCCTGCGCACCTTTCTGGAGGTACAGGACGACATCGAGGTCGTCGCGGAGGCGTCCGACGGCGCCGAGGGAGTGGACCGCGCCGAGGAGCTGCGGCCCGACGTCGTCCTCATGGACGTCAAGATGCCGGGCATGGACGGCGTCGACGCGCTGCGCAGACTCCGCGAGCTGGACAACCCCGCGCGCGTGCTGATCGTCACCAGCTTCACCGAGCAGCGCACCGTCGTGCCCGCCCTGCGCGCCGGCGCCGCGGGCTACGTGTACAAGGACGTGGACCCCGAGGCGCTCGCCGCGGCCATCCGCTCGGTCCACGCGGGCCACGTCCTCCTCCAGTCGGAGGTCGCGGACGTCCTGCTCTCCCCGGAGGAGACGAGCCCGAGCCAGGGCAGAGCCGGATCACTCACCGAGCGGGAGAGGGAGGTACTGGCCCTGATCGCGGACGGCCGCTCGAACCGGGAGATCGCCCGCGCCCTGGTCCTGTCGGAGAAGACGGTGAAGACCCACGTCTCGAACATCCTGATGAAACTGGACCTCGCGGACCGCACCCAGGCCGCGCTGTGGGCCGTACGCAACGGCATCGACGGCTGACCGCGAGAGGTCCGGGGGCAGCGGCCCCCGGACCTCGTGCGCGGCCCGCACCGGTGCGCACCCTCACCGCGGATCCCGCTCCACCACGGAGTTGTACGCCGCGACCTGCGCCCGCCGAGCCGCCCGGAACACCGGCCGCAACGCATCGGTGCGCGCCCCCATCTCGGAGGCGCTCACCGCACCCCCGTGCCCGTTCTCGTGCGCCACCGAGATCAGCAGCCCCACCCGCTGGGCCAGCTCCAGCACCCGCACCGCCCGAGGCGGATAGCCCGGCGCCAGCAGCTCCCGCCCCCGCTCGGCCCGGGCCCGGTACGCGTCGACGGCGGCCTCCGCCACCGGCCCCGACCCGGCCACGTCCAGACGCGACAGCAGCCGCGTCGCGTCGTGCAGCGCCTGAGCCAGCTCCCGCTCGGCCTCGCCGAGCGAGGGCACGTCGGCCGGCGGCGCCTCCCGCACCGGCAGGCAGTGCCAGACGACCTCCACATGCACATCGCCGTCCGGCCCGGCCTCGTCCACCTCCGGTACCAGCCCGTAGGCGACCCCGTGGCAGATCACGGCCTCCTCGGCGTCCAGCGCCCGCGCGTTGAAATCGGGCGGACCACTCAGCCCGAGCGGATGACCCGGCGCGGGCAGCGCGACACGCAGCCCGCTCGCCCCCAGCGCCCGCAGCCGCCCCAGCGCGAGCGTGAGACCCACGGGCGCGGACTCACCGGGAAGCCCCTCCACCCGGTGCACGGCGTCGTCACCGACGATGGCCGCCGCGGCGTCGTCCGGGGATACAAGTCCGGCCAAAAGGGCGTTTCCCCATGCGGTCAGCCGTCCTGAGCGTGGTTCCGAGAGCATGCCCCCAGCCTAAGGACATGACCTAGGCAATGGACGGGGTTGCCGGTGGCGTAGATTTCTTGGAGGGCTGCGCCCACCGGCGTGGCGGACCCGCCGACAGGCGTACGCGAGAGCCGACACCGGCCACACTGCAAGGGGAGACAACACGCTCATGAGCGATGTTCTGGAGCTGGAGGACGTTTCCGTGGTCCGTGAGGGCCGCGCTCTGGTGGACCAGGTCTCCTGGTCGGTCAAGGAGGGCGAGCGCTGGGTCATCCTCGGACCGAACGGCGCCGGCAAGACCACCCTGCTGAACATCGCCTCCAGCTACCTCTTCCCCAGCAAGGGCGACGCCACCATCCTCGGCGAGACCCTCGGCAGGCCCGGCACCGACGTCTTCGAGCTCCGCCCGCGCATCGGCGTGGCCGGTATCGCCCTGGCCGACAAGCTCCCCAAGCGGCAGACCGTCCTCGAGACCGTGCTGACCGCCGCCTACGGCATGACCGCGCACTGGCAGGAGGACTACGAGGAGGTCGACAAGCAGCGCGCCCGCGCCTTCCTCGACCGCCTCGGCATGAGCGAGTACCTCGACCGGAAGTTCGGCACGCTCTCCGAGGGCGAGCGCAAGCGCACGCTCATCGCCCGCGCGCTGATGACCGACCCCGAGCTGCTGCTCCTGGACGAACCCGCCGCCGGACTCGACCTCGGCGGCCGCGAGGATCTCGTCCGCCGCCTCGGCCGCCTCGCCCGCGACCCGATCGCCCCCTCCATGATCATGGTCACGCACCACGTCGAGGAGATCGCCCCCGGCTTCACCCACGTCCTCATGATCCGCCAGGGCAAGGTGCTCGCCGCCGGTCCCCTGGAACTGGAACTGACCTCGCGCAACCTCTCCCTCTGCTTCGGCCTCCCGCTGGTCGTGCAACAGGTCGGCGAGCGCTGGACGGCCCAGGGCCTGCCGCTGTCCTGACCCCTTGTGCCGGTCGCGCGCCCTGTCCGTGATCGGACCCCGGCCCTAACATGACGATGTGAACATCGACGCGTGGGTGTGGTGGCTGATCGCCGCGGCGGGCCTCGGCATCTTCCTCGTGGTCACCGCCATGCCGGAACTCGGCATGCTCGCGGTGGGCGCCGTGGCCGGCGCGGCGAGCGCCGCTCTCGGCGGGGGAGTGGTCCTCCAGGTCGCCGTCTTCGCCGTGGTCTCGGTGGCACTTGTCGCCGTGGTGCGGCCGGTCGCCGCGAGACACCGCGCCCAGACACCCCAACACGCCACAGGCATCGAGGCGTTGAAGGGAAGGCAGGCCGTCGTCCTGGAACGCGTTGACCGCGCCGGCGGACGGATCAAACTCGCCGGGGAGGTGTGGTCGGCGCGCGCCCTGGACACCCAACTCACGTACGAGGTGGGCCAGGAGGTCGATGTCGTGGACATCGACGGAGCCACGGCGATCGTCATGTGACCTCGAAGGACTCAACTGAACCGAACGGCCCACGGGGCACGCGACGGTCTGTCAGACTCGACCAGCAAGATCTTCAACAACCATAAGATCTTCCACAGGGCGCCAAGTCGGAGAAGGGGTACGGGGACTCACGATGGAACCGATCATCATCGTCCTGATCATTCTGGTGGTGTTGGTCTTCATCGCCCTGATCAAGACGATCCAGGTCATCCCACAGGCGAGCGCCGCCATCGTGGAACGCTTCGGCCGCTACACACGCACACTCAACGCGGGCCTGAACATCGTGGTCCCGTTCATCGACTCCATCCGCAACCGCATCGACCTGCGTGAACAGGTCGTCCCGTTCCCGCCGCAGCCGGTGATCACCCAGGACAACCTGGTCGTCAACATCGACACCGTCATCTACTACCAGGTGACCGACGCGCGGGCCGCCACCTACGAGGTCGCCAGCTACATCCAGGCCATCGAACAGCTCACCGTCACCACGCTGCGCAACATCATCGGCGGCATGGACCTCGAACGCACCCTCACCTCCCGCGAGGAGATCAACGCGGCGCTGCGCGGAGTGCTCGACGAGGCCACCGGCAAGTGGGGCATCCGCGTCAACCGCGTCGAGTTGAAGGCGATCGAGCCCCCGACCTCCATCCAGGACTCGATGGAGAAGCAGATGCGCGCCGACCGGGACAAGCGCGCCGCGATCCTGACGGCCGAGGGCACACGGCAGGCGGCGATCCTCACCGCCGAGGGTGAGAAGCAGTCCCAGATCCTGCGCGCGGAAGGCGAGGCGAAGGCCGCCGCCCTGCGCGCCGAGGGCGAGGCACAGGCGATCCGCACCGTCTTCGAGTCGATCCACGCCGGCGACCCGGACCAGAAGCTGCTGTCCTACCAGTACCTCCAGATGCTCCCCAAGATCGCCGAGGGCGACGCCAACAAGCTCTGGATCGTCCCCAGCGAGATCGGCGACGCCCTCAAGGGCCTCTCCGGCGCCTTCGGAAACTTCGGTTCCCTGGCCGGCGGCTCCGGCGGCGGCTCCACCTCCGGCACGGGCGGCGGCTCCGGCGCGGACCGCCGCGAGAAGCCGGCCATCGACTGACGGCCGCCCACGGACGGTGGCCGTCGACCGACGGCGGCCACCCCGTCCCTCAGGCCGCGGCTTCCTGAGCCAGCCACCCCGGGAGCGCCTCGAAGTCCTCCTGCCCCAGTGCGAGCAGCATCGCGTCCGCCGGCGTCGGCTCGAACGGCTGCCGCAGCAGCGGCATCCCCGCCTGCTCCGGAGTACGGTCCGCCTTGCGGTGGTTGTCCTCGGCACACGAGGCCACCGTGTTCAGCCAGGTGTCCCCGCCACCCCGGGACCGCGGCACGACATGGTCCACGGTCGTCGCCCGCCTCCCGCAGTACGCGCACCGATGCCGGTCGCGCACCAGGACACCCCGCCTCGACCACGGAGCCCGTCTTCGGAACGGCACCCGCACATACCTGCAGAGCCTGATCACACGCGGCGCCGGTATGTCCACATCAGCGCCCCGCATACGGATCTCCGGGTGGGCCTGTTCGACGACGGCCTTGTCCTGGAGCACCAGAACGACGGCGCGATGCAGTGTCACCGTCGACAGCGGCTCGAAGCTCGCGTTCAGCACCAGCGTGTCACGCATCCGGCCCACCTCCCGTGTGCACCCGCCCACCCCCCGGCGGGCTTGGCACAACTGTGGACGGGCACGCCGAGATGGACAACGCAATAAAAAATGCCCGCCTCCGATCACTTCCAGACCGGAGACGGGCGAACGCTCGGTGAACGTCAGCCGGCGGCGGGGTTCTCGTACTCCCCGATGAGCTGAGCGCGCGCCAGCGCGTGGAACCGCAGGTTGAAACCGACCACGGCACCGGACGCGTCCGAGTCACATCCGAGCTTCTCCTGGTCCACGGCGTACACCGTGAACACATATCGGTGCGGCCCGTCACCGGGCGGCGGCGCGGCACCACCGAAGTCCTTCGACCCGAAGTCGGTGCGCGCGTGCACGGCGCCCTCCGGCAGCCCCTCGAACTTCCCGCTGCCCGCACCGGCGGGCAGCTCGGTGACGGAGGCGGGGATGTCGAACACGATCCAGTGCCAGAACCCGCTCCCCGTGGGGGCGTCCGGGTCGAAGCAGGTCACGGCGAAGCTCTTCGTGTCAGCCGGGAAGCCCTCCCAGCTCAGCTGCGGCGAGATGTTCCCACCCGCATGGACCTGAGCGTCCTGGAGCTTCGCCCCCGGCTCGACGTCCTCACTCGTCACCGTGAACGACGGCACGGGCGGATGGAAGTCGTGCGGAAGGGGACGCCTCTTGAGCTCGGTCACCTCGGTACCTCCAGAACAGTGGACCAAACGACTACGGTGCTTCGTCTCAGAGCCTAGAACCAGCTCCGCTTGCTGCCCACCTCCGACAGCCACTGGTGGAGATATCCGGCCCAGTCCGTGCCGTGGAAGTCGTGCAGTCCCACCTGGAAGGAACGGTAGGAGTCGCTGCCCTCGCTGAACAGACCCGGCTTCTTGTCCATCTCCAGGATGACGTCCATCGCGTTGTCGTCGGCGACGAAGCTCAACTCGACCTGGTTCAGACCGCGGTACTGCGACGGCGGGTAGAACTCGATCTCCTGGTAGAACGGCAGCCGCTGCCGGGTGCCGCGGATGTGGCCCCGCTCCATGTCCGCGCTCTTGAAGCGGAAGCCCAGCTGGATGAACGCGTCCAGGATCGCCTTCTGAGCCGGCAGCGGGTGCACGTTGACCGGGTCGAGGTCACCGGAGTCCACGGCACGCGCGATCTCCAGCTCCGTGGTCACCCCGATGTGCATGCCCCGCAGCGCCTGCCCGTCGATCATGGTGATCGGCGTCTCCCAGGGGATCTCCAGCCCGAACGGCACCGCGTGCACGGCACCGGCCTGGAGCTCGAAGGCACCACCGAGCCGCACCTTGGTGAACTCGATGTCCTGCTTGTACTCCGTGTCGTCGTGCCCCTCGACCTCGACCTTGGCCTGCAGACCGACGTTCAGCCCCTCGATCGACTGGTTCACGGACCCGCCCTGGATCCGCACCTCACCCTGGACCACGCCACCGGGCACGACATTCGCCTCGGTGAGCACCGTCTCCACCGAAGCACCGCCGGCTCCCATGCTGGCGAGCAGCCGCTTGAACCCCATGAATCATCCCTCCCAGGCGACGCCTGTTCCGTTGTGCCCTCACCCTTCCAAGAGGGAGGACTCTTGACCACCCTTTGACGCGAGCCCGTCTGGACTACGCTCGTACGACATGATCGCGAGCCCCGACCGTACGCCACTGCCCAGGGAGTCCCTCCACCCCCGCATGTCAAGGCGGTCAGCGTGAACGTCATCGACCTTGCTCACCCGGCTGAGGAGGTCGCCCCCAAGCTGCTCGGTGCCATCCTCAGCCACGAGACCTCCGAGGGAACCGTGAGCATCACCATCACGGAAACCGAGGCGTACTCCGGTTCGACCGACCCTGCCTCTCACGCCTACCGAGGCAGGACACCCCGAAACGCCGTCATGTTCGGACCCGCGGGACACCTGTACGTCTACCGGTCCCACGGACTCCACTGGTGCGCGAACGTCGTCACTGGGGTAGACGGCATCGCTACAGCTGTTCTCATCCGGGCAGGCCGGGTCATCGAAGGCGAAGACCTGGCCCGCGAGCGGCGAGGGGGCAAGGTCGAGAGTCCACGTCTCGCGCGGGGGCCGGGGAACTTCTGCCAAGCGCTCGGCATCACGGCAGAGCACAACGGCGCAGACCTGCTGGCAGGGGCCTCGGTCGCGCTGTCCGAGGGCGAGCCCGTACCCGCCGCACTCATCCGGGCCGGCCCTCGGGTAGGCGTGAGCAGGGCCCACGACTGGCAGCACCGCTTCTACCTCGCCGGTGACCCGACGGTCTCGGCGTACCGACGGAGCCCGAGAGCCAAGCCGTCCGCATGACCCTGCGCGCTGTACGTCGCTTGCACGCGAGAGCCTGAGACAGGTGCAGAGGCACGCCCCTGGCAGGCAGGTTGTTGCCGGCGTGTCAGCACTAGGCTGTCGGGTCGGGCGGAGCCGTAGCGCAGAGGTCGTCGCGCGCGGTCTCCAAAATCGCGAGGACGCCGGTTCGAGTCCGGTCGGCTCCGCCCCCTGCCCCAGGGCCCGTTGCACCGTAAGCGCCTTGTGCGATTGTCACGCACTGCTCACGGGTTCCGGAAAGTGATCCGGCAGTGATCCGACGTGAACCCCCCGTACCCCTCGCCCCCTGGGCAGGAGCTCCACCCGCTCGCATACCTGTGTGAGGACCGTTCGCACGTAGTGGATTCGCTCGGGGTCCTCGTAGAGCCTGCGCGGCGGCCAGATGAACGCCGGTCTCCTCGGCCAGGTCCACCAGCTCGACCAGGTCTCGTGTCGTCCGGTAGAGGCGGTCGTAGTGCCTTGCTACGACGACATCAGCCGTACCCGTCCGTACCAGCTCGATCACGCGGCTCCAGCCGTCACCGCGAGCCGACACCTTGCGGCCCGCAACGACGCGGAACGTCGACGCCGACGACTCCCTCTCGGTGATGACCTCTACAACCGTCCAGCCGTTCCGGTCGCACAGTGACCGGCTCAGTTCGACCTGTTGCGCAAGGTTCCCGCCCTTGGACTCCTCGCCTCTCGGGGTTGGGCTGAGCCTGGCGTAGATGACCGCTCGCACTGCCTGTCCCTCCCGCTTGTCGTCGTCCTGCCGATGGTGCAACGACGTACATGCGCAGTGCGTAACGTCCGTCATGTGGCACTGCATGAACCTGGTGTGCGGGCCCGAGGGCGAGGCGAGCGCGGTCCTGCTGCGCGCCGGTGAGATCACCGAAGGCGCCGAGATTGCCCGCACCCGTCGCGTTTCGGCCCGAAACGACAAGGAACTAGCCAAAGGTCCCGCCCGTCTCGCCACGGCCCTGGACGTGGACCGGACACTCGACGGTGCGGACGCCTGCGCCGAGGGGGAGACGCCCCTGCGCATGCTGACGGGCCTGTCCGTCCCCTCCGACCAGGTGTGCAGCGGCCCGCGCACGGGGGTCTCGGGCGACGGCGCCGTCCACCCCTGGCGCTTCTGGCTCGCCAACGACCCGACGGTGAGCCCCTATCGGGCCCACACGCCACGCCGCCGTCGAAGTTGACGCGCCCTTGCGGGATGCGTAATGTAGCCCGAGCCGTTGAAGCCGGTACGACCTCGCGTCGACGCCGGAAGCGGCCACTCCACTACCTACGTCAACCCTCCTAGAGGGCGGATTCGGCGTGCTCGCACGCATGAATTCAAGCCCGCAGAACTCGATTATGAGTTGCGACGGGAACCGGCTAACGTAGTGAATGCCGAAAGGCCGGGAGCAGAAAAGCCCCCAGCCGGAGGCGAATCCCGCCGACAGGGAATCGGACCGGAAAAGGGTCTGATAGAGTCGGAAACGCCTGAAGGTCGAAAGGCCGGAAAGCACCGAGGAAATCGGATCGGAAAAAGATCTGATAGAGTCGGAAACGCAAGACCGAAGGGAAGAGGCCCGGAGGAAAGCCTGAGAGAGTCTCTCGGGTGAGTACAAAGGAAGCGTCCG